>JAICXY010000013.1 GCA_025934495.1 Candidatus Nitrosocosmicus sp. | reverse complement strand
GACATATATAAAAAGAATCACTATGTCCATCTCAAAGAAGTCGTAAATGTTTATGACCTTGGATATATGGCAATAGAATAGGACTTCCCAGAACAAATGTCATCCATACCAAATAAAAAGAAGAAAAATCAAGAACTGTCATAAAAAAAAGAAAAGAGCACAACAAAAATCATTCCAAAAGAAAAGAGTACAATTGTGATATAGCATATACCTCATCATTTACAAATTAAAAAAGTACGGGATATAGAATAATGTCTAGGAATAGATTAAGAAAGTGTATAGAATATCTCAAATATTATTTGGTCTGTAACTACAGAATAATGAACCATTATCATCGTCAAAATACAAAATCATGGGAAAATATGGGTTATTTCTAATCATGCAATAGGTCTAATAAGTAGAAGGATAAACATGATAAATATACAAATACGATATAACCAAAGTAATAATTCAGAACATGAATGTCTCTTCATTGCAATAGATATCTCCGATATTAAAGTAACAAATGTAGGCCAGTGGATGAGAGGAATAAATTGAAAGTAAGATAGAAAAAATATTTGAAACCACATCTAGTAGCAGTAAACGTCAAGACCAAAGAAATTCTCAATGAAAGTAATTACTGATGAGCATATTCATGATGATAGCAAAGCATTACCAGAATTGGTATATGATATTATAGATGGATAAAAAAATAACTATTGGCAAACTATTTGCTGATGATGGTGTCTATCATGGTAAATAATTTTTAGATGTTTGGAAGACAATGGAATTTCGGTTTTTATTAAAGGAGGCGAGGATGCTTACGTTCGATTGTAAAAGGGTACAGTCTAAGGTATCTGACAGCTATATCAAGAAATAAGATTTGAAAAGGTAGAAAAGTATTATAATCTATGGATATAAATGATTGCATACAGACTATTTCCGCATAAATCGAATGTTTGAGGAGAGTATATTTATTCTGTTAGACTAAAAAATATGATTCAGGAAATGATTAAGGCAGAACCTAATAGATAATATATTTATTTATAAGATATGTAATAAAATTATAGATTTTAAAAATCATACAGCAAAGCAATTTTTTCTTTTAATCAAATTCTTATTATTGACATTAAAACCTTTGTTAAATTAAATACATAATATTTAATTAAAAGAATTTAGTGAACTTTTTAGATAGAAAAATTGTCGGAAATGAGAAAAGATTGTTATGTTCAAGATAAATTTGTATTAATTCCTAATCATGTGAATAAGGATGAAGATCTTTTGAAGATTATTCAACAAAAAAACAAACCAGAAAGTCTACCTGATAATAATAATTGCCCCTATTGCCCCGGCAACAAACAAATTTCTGATCAATTGATTTTATCATTTGTATTTAAAGATGGAATGCTTCAAAGGCTATACGACTCTCAAGATACAGTAAACGAAAACTGGACAATAAGGGTATTTGAGTGTAAAAATCCCATAGTTTCAACAACACCTACCCATGAATATTCTGATAAACCATATTACAGAGAACCAGCTTATGGCTATGATTTTATAATAATACCTACTCCAGAGCATGATGTATCTTTAACGGATCTATCTATTGAACAATGGACTAACTTGCTACTAGTTTTACAAGATAGAGTACGTTGGCTATATAGTCAACGTGGAGTCACCTATGTAGCTATATATGCTGGTCGGGGTTCTAATGGCGGCAATATCATTACACACCCTCACTTTCATATTACTACTTTTTCATCAATACCTCCGGTTATTGAAAAAGAAGCCAAAACTTTTCATCAATTAATGAACGAGACTGGCAGTTGTCCATCTTGTAATATGATCGAGTCTGAGATAAATGGCCCAAGACAGCTTTTTTCAACCGCCCATTTCATTGCAATGGTTCCATGGGCACCTACATATAATTGCGAATTCTGGATTTGTCCAAGAAAACATTCCACTTTCTTTTCTAAAATAAATCAAAAAGAAATTTCAGATTTATCTTTGGTTATATGTTCTTCAATGCGAGGAATGGATAATGTTTTAGGAAAAACTGATTTTAGTATGGCCTTTCATATTTCTCCAGAAAAGAAAAACAGTAGACAGATTCATTGGCATATTGAAATATATCCTCTAATATCATCATGGTCAGGTCTTGAAAGGGGTTTTGGAATATTTGTAAATGTGCCTAACCCCGAATATTCAGCTGAACTATTGGGGGCTGCATCTAGGAAGGAATTGGCTAGGTTGATGGGGATAATTTAACAAAATTAAAATAATCAACCTTTTTTATAAAAAATAAAGCAATGTTAAAAACTGATGAATGGTTATCTCTTACAGTTATAGGTTTAGTTGTTTTATTTATCTTCTTGACAATTTCTTTTTTTTCCTTTTTAATCGGACCTAATTCAACAGGCCCCAAAACTAATATCGAGCCATCAAGTTCTTTTATTCAAATTATATTCATTTCGATAGGACCTGCTATTGTTCTCTCCTTTTTCACGAATGTTTTATCAAAAGATATTTCAAAAGTCTCGTCTTTACTAGTATTATTTTCAGGTGTAATCCTAATAATAGGTATGATATATGTTTATTTCCTTGTACCTCAAGTACAAAATATCGATTTACCTATTTGGATCTCTAATATACCTTTGATATTCATAGGATTCGGAATTTTATTGTTTTTAATTGGCTTGATTAGCTATAAAAAGAACTATAAACAAGAGCAAAAAAAAACTTTCGACCTTGATTAATCCCAATTTAGTTGGAGTTATTTATTTTGAATAGTAAAATAATTAATTATCCAAGAAAAAAAGATATCCGTGATAAAATAAAGATAAAAGTAAACAATTTTTTTTTACCAATTACAATAAACCAAAAAAATCTAAATATTGCTTTTTCTCATATCCATGATTTCAAAAAAGTTCTAGCTATAGTTATTGGTACCAAACCTGACTTTTATAAACAAGCTCCGTTATTGTTGGAAGCCCAAAGAGAAGGATTACCTGCATTCATAGTCTCTACTGGTCAGCATTATGATGACCTTTTAAGTTATGGGATTAAAGAATTCAATCTAACTGATTCAATAGTTTGTGATTTAAATATACGAGGAGATTTGATGACAAAATCTAGTGATTTGGTATTAAAATTTGGTTATTTCGGCAGATATCTAAAAGAACATTATTCTAACCATCCTGTTTTACCAATAGTACATGGTGATACATTAGTTGCTGGAATGGCAACTTTGTCTTGGGTTTTTGGATTGGGTCAAAAGGTAGGACAGAATGAGGCAGGGCTTCGTTCAATGAGCCCAAAAATAATAAAAAAAATCAAGATAAATCAAATCCCAGATAAAAGATTTTTAGAAAAATTTTTAGTGGATCAATTATCCACCGATTGGTTTTTAACTCGCGAAGAACCTTTTCCTGAGCAAATTGATACATGGGTTTGTTCCGCTGGTACAAAGTTCTTTTTTGTTCCCTCAAAATTAAATGAAGAAAATCTAATAAGAGAGGGTTATCCCGAAGAAGATATTTTTAATGTAGGAAATTCAGTTGTAGATGCAATAAATTTAAAGAGAATCACTAAACCCAAAAGAAGTATCTTTGATATATGTCCTAAATTAGAATCAGGTGAATGGATTAGAATGGATATTCATAGAAGGGAAAATTTAACCTATAATCGATTTAATGCGATCATTGGAGGATTAATAGACTTGATAACCAAAACAGATTTTAAAATTATATTGATTTTATTGAATGCCACCGTTTCCGCATTACATAAATTCGATCTATATACAAAATTAAAAAAATTAGAGGAGCAATACAGTGAAAAATTTATAATTTCAAACTTGTGGAAAGAATATGGAAATGTTGTAGAATTTTTAGATAGTGGAAAATGCTGGGCTGAAATTACTGATTCTGGATCTATGCAAGAAGAACTATTGTATTTCCCTAAAATTTGTTCTTTTACAATGCGATTAAATTCTGATAGACCCGAAACAATTTTTAATGCAAAAGGAAATTTGTTAATTCCTCCAGTAAACCGAAACTGGATGCCCAAAATTGTTAGTATGATTTATGAAAAAAGAGAAGATTATGGATTTGATTTTGGTAAAAAAAAACAGATTTATGGAAAACCCGGAGAGGTCTCAAAAAAAATTGTAAAAATACTCAAAAAAGAATTTGAAAATAGTGAAAATAATTTTTTTCCTTGGCTACATCAGCGCTTTAATTATTGGCATGAAAAAGATGATTTTGAATATTTATAATTTAATGCGAATTTTATTATCAGATATTCTTTAAAACCACTCATGCAAAAACAATTTTTTTATTATTAACTTGGCAAATATTATTTCTGTATTTTATCATGCTCTCCACCAATCAAAGCCAACAAATTTTATGGTTTTTCCGTCTGCATAAACAATTGCTAAAATAAACTGTTTTTTTACGGTAGTGGCAAGTCTTCCAGCTAAAACTATGTCCACACCAGAAATATTTTGAGAAGGTTTTAAAACTTTTACCAAAAAAGGCGCATGATCAATGCCTGGTCCATGTATGTATACAGCAAAATCACATCCAAATTTAATTCCTGGTGAAACAACATATCCCTTATTTCGAAGATTTTCAAAAACCATATATTTAACTTCAAAGTCGGTATATTGTTTTTTACAAAGGTTTGTTATTTCTTTTAAAGAAATAATTTTTCCATCTGGCTTGAATATGTCTAATCTATCTTTAACAAATAGATAATATCCTTCAATTAAGTCGAGAACTAGCTGTGAATCAAAATCAAAGTTTTTTGGTTTTGAAATTCCTAATGGTTTACCATAATATCCTTCACTAAATAAACTCCTTGATTCTAATATATCATGAATGAGTATTCTATTTTCGATTAATTGTCCTGAATATTTAGTCATTAAATACTTAACGTGAATTATATATGAATTAAAAGTTTGTTAATAAATGTTTTACATAAATTCATTTCCTTATCGGCATTGAAAATGTTAACTGTAAAATGATGTGGTGTTTGTTTACTGTCATAACATCTTTAACTTACCACTCAACTATGACAAGCAATCAGCAAGTGGACGATTGTATCTAATAAAAATCATGGCAAAGCAATCACAAATATTTTACAATAGAATATATCTTTATGTTTACACAGATGTTAACAGAGCCGTTTAATTTATTCGTTGACCAATATAATGGAGTGTGATATCTTAAGGTAACAGTTATGTAAATACTTATAATCTTTAATGTAAAGAGAATGTGCTTGTTTAGATTTGTTACTTTTAATAATGAAGATATAGTAAAAAATACAACAATATTTTTGCCAATGAAAACAAGCAGTATTATCAGTTTACAGAAGAACATACAACCTTCTTTACATAACTTTTAACAGAGCCTTGACAAACTTATATCCACTTATATCAAAAGAAAGAAAAGGGAATTATTGAAAACATTCTATTATGAATTTAATTTATAATATAAGGATTTATTGATATCCTAACAAAATAAAGATTTTAAATCACCTATATATAAAATTATTAGAACATTTCTAAATTAGATAGGAAGAGAAATGTATATTATGATTGAACATATTAATTTTTAAAACTATCATATATGAACGATCAATGATTCGAAGGCCTGCTAACTTAAGATATTAGATCTCTTGCATAATTAGAAACTTTTTACACCTTTGATATGGATTATGTTGGTTCTAGTTATGATGTTTCATTATCATATAGTTTACCAAGCCTGATACTATGACTGATGACTGATTATATTTTCTCAATTTGTTTCTAAATACATCTGTTAATATAATATCCTATATTTTTTTAATCTGCAAATGATGATGTGCTCTATGACAATTCTTATTTTAGCATGGTCTTTGTTATAATATCTTTCTCCTTTGGATATCTTTAGCTTTCTCTTCTTTCTGTATGGTAATGATGATAGCAGTTGTTCTGGAAAGTCCTTTCTTCTCCTAAAGTTCCAAGGTCAAACACATTTACAGATTGTTTTAGGAATGGAGGATGATTTTCTTTATATACCAGATCTCGCATAATTAGACGCCTATCAAAATTTTACAGCCTATCGATTATATTGTACAATATTACATTTTAATTAGCTGATTACGATAAGATGTATCTATCATTAGAAATTTTCCTAATGGTCCTAATTATGCAAGAGATCTTATGTTTTAATTTGCACTTGTTCTTTTTGATGCAAGAAAATAGTCAAGGTTTTAGATTATATTCTTTATATATTGCATTGTTTTCTCTATGATGCTTTTTCATTCTTATATACAAAAGAATAAATATGATGATCTGATTTTAAGAAACGATAGGCTTGAAGTGGATACATATACCATTACCGTTTATAGAAACTGGGTGACCACTTATTAATTTACAATTCTCGACAGAAAACACTCTGGAACAAACATATTTTTCATTCTTTTGATACCTTGACCGAAAGAATATCTTTATCTTTTGGTTAGATGGAAACATTAAAGCCGTATTAAATGAGCCTGCTTTTTATAGCATATGTAGATGATATATTCATAAATATTTTTCTTTTTTTTAATTTTTGTGGTTTGTATTATTGAATCAAGTTCAATATTGAAACACGATGGCTTATCTTTACTAAAAGTAAAACAAAGATAATGCTTTGGCAGCATTTCTAAATAATAGTTCAAGAAAGTACAAGTACAATCCATAACCTATAATTTGTGAAGGCGTTCTACTGTTTCTAGAACTTGTAATTGAAATAGTCATTTTCAATCTATATGTTTTTCCTAAAGTTAACAAGGTCACATTAAATCATAACGCATTTTAAATTTATTGTATTTCTTTATTCGTCAAGGCATTGAGAAGTTTTCCTTAATTTCTATAAGATCTCTTAATATAGAACTTGCTGTTTCCATACCGCCTGCCCCCTTCCCAATAATTGTTTGATCCCCTGAATGTTCTGATTTAAAGGTAACTGCATTTAGCGTTCCATTTACACATATAGGGTCATCTTTAGATACTATGGATGGTTGAACAGAAAGATTCCTATTATCACACATAGCAATAAGCTTTATGTATTTTCTTTTTTTTAATGCTTCATTGATATCTTCAAGTTTAATATCTGTAATTCCCCTTTTATAAACATCTTTTATTGTTACTTTGTAACCCATTATCCAATTTGCCATTATGACTAGTTTAGCGGCTGCGTCATCACCGTTTACATCCAGAGAGACATTTGCTTCTGCATATCCCTTCATTTTTGCAACTTTTAAAGCATCTTCAAATGTCAAACCTTCGGACATTTTGGTTAAAATGTAATTAGTAGTACCATTTAAAATTCCTATAAATGATGTAATTTTATCGCCTTTTAAGCAATGTTTGGCAAATTCTAACACAGGTGTTCCTCCACCGACAGTTCCACTGAATCTTAACATTACATTGTTATATTCGGACAATTCCATTAATGAAGGAAATGATAGAGCTAGTGGTCCTTTATTTACAGTTATCACATTTTTTTGTGTCCTCAATGCTGAAATTATATTAGATAGTCCTGGTTCTCCAGAAATTAAATTAGTAGGAGTAAGTTCTAGAAATACTTCCGCATCAATATTCTCTATATAATTTTCAAAATTTGGTTTTTCATCGGAATATTTTGCAACAGTTCTAAATTTCTCTTTAACTGACAATAATTTTTCAAGATCTAAACCTGTCTGTGAAAAGGCCATTCCATTGCTATCGATACAAGCAACAACCCTCGGTCTAATGCCATATTTTTTATATAAAGAGTCTGAACTATTAATTAATAATTTAATAAAGCTCTGACCAACAACTCCCATTCCGCAGATAATTAATCTCATTAATTTTGCCCTATTATTTTTTTATAAACGGTGAATATAATAAAATTTGTATTAAATCATTTATTGTATTATTACTTCCTTGTAGACCCTATCTTGCTAAAGATAAGAAATTATTCTTTATTGTAATAATCGGCAAATATATTTAACCATTGTTGAAAAAGGGTTAGTTTACATTTCTTCTGTCTCGTTGTTCTTTCAATAATGCTTTTCTCATTCTCATAATAAAATGAATTAGAAAATAGAACTTTAGCGATATACATTTTTGTAATGAATATCAGGTACCGCCGGCTCTATTGACTTGGGAAAAATATTTTATTTTAAATATTGGATTTATAGTTATTCTATAATTGTTTACCTGATTTTCAGTTGTAGTTCGGATTTACATAAATAATAGAGAAAAAAAATAGTCGATGAATTAAAAACGGTTACTAAAATTATCCAGTTAACAATCATGTAAATACTTATAATCTTTAATGTAAAGAGAATGTGCTTGTTTAGATTTGTTACTTTTAAAAATGAAGATATAGTAAAAAATACAACAATATTTTTGCCGATGAAAACAATCAGTATTAGTTTACAAAACATATGGCATTCTATACACAATTGTTAACAGGGCCTGAAATTATATAATTTGTATTAGAAATATCAATAAAAATTTTAACAAAAACATTAAATACATTAAAATAGATTTTATATTAATATGTCTACTGGTTCAAATGATAATAATAAACTAGATGTTAAAACGATTGACGTTCGGGGGCTATATTGTCCTGAGCCAGTTTTTAGAACAAAAATAGAAATAGAAAGAATGACAAAAGGAGAAACTCTGAAAATACTATCTGATGACCCGGATTCAGAAGAAGATATATCAAGATGGGTTAGTCGTAGTGGACATGAACTCGTTTCATTGAATAAAACTAATAAAGATCTAGAATTCACAATTAAAAAGGCCAAATAGTTAAATGACTTCAACAACTTTTGTTCAATCTAACAACAATAACATAATAGAAGGAATTGGTAATACTCCTTTAATAGAATTAAAAAGTTTTTCAACAGATAAAGTCAAGATCTTTGCAAAACTGGAATGGTTCAATCCTTTTGGATCTGTAAAAGATAGAGCAGCATTATGGATGATTAAAGACGCAGAAGAAAGAAAAATATTAAAGAAAGATAAGAGCATAATCATCGAACCAACATCTGGAAATACTGGAATTGCATTAACCGGTATAGCATCTCATTTAGGTTACAAGGTAGAGATAGTTATTCCAGAAAAAGTAAGCGAGGAAACAAAAAATATACTAAGAAAATTAGGTGCAACACTCCATGAAACAAGTGATGATTTATGTCCACGGGTAGGTGCTGGAACAGATCAAAGTATTGCACTTGCATATGCAATTTCAAAACCCCGTCCCGATACATATTACATGCCTAATCAATATGATAATGATTCTAATTATCTTGCTCATTATCAAAGCACAGGACCAGAAATATGGAAACAAACTCATGGTAAAGTAACACATTTCTTTACTGGATGTGGTACAGGAGGTACAATTACTGGTACTGGTACTTATCTAAAAGAAAAAGATGATAACATTCAAGTTGTCGCTATTCAAGCTCAAAAAAACCATCTATTACAAGGATTAAGGAATTTTGAGGAATCTGCAAAGCCTGATCTTTTTTTACGACGCGAAAAAGTAGTTGATGAATGGTATACTGCAACAAATGAAAAATCATTTGAGATGGTAAAAACTCTTGCAGAAAAGGAAAATATTTTGGTGGGTCCATCATCAGGCTCGGTTATGGCATCAATGTATGATCATATAAAAAACCATAATGAAGGTATTTTTGTAGGTATTTTTGCAGATGATGGCCGAAAATTTCAAAGCCTCTATCTTCAACAAAATCTATTTTCTGCGGAAGAATATAATAAGTATTTGACCAATTGTAGATTGTTACCCTCTTTGATTTATCAATAGGTTTTGTTTTTTTCTTTATTTAAATAAGGGATTCATTCTATTGTTTTCTTTCGGCTAGCCATTTTTCAATATCTAACGCAGCCATACATCCAAATCCTGCTGCTGTTATAGCTTGTCTATATCTATAATCATGCACATCCCCCGAAGCGAAAACTCCATCAATATTTGTATTTGTATGGTTTTTAACTATAACATAACCCCGATCATCCATATCTATTTGATCTTTAAAAATAGACGTATTTGGTTCATGACCTATTGCAACAAATAAACCACCTACATTTAATTTTGTTTCAACACCAGTTTTATTGTTTTTAATTATAATTGATGAAATTTTACCATCACCCTTTATATCTACTACTGTTGAATTCCATATGAATTCTATTTTCGGATTTTCAAATGCTCTTTCTTGAAGAATTTTACTAGCCCTCAAATTGTCTCTTCTATGAATTATTTTTACAGATTTTCCGAATTTGGTTAAGAAATTTGCTTCTTCTAAAGCCGTATCTCCACCACCAACAACCACAATATGTTGATCCTTAAAGAAGGGACCATCACAAGTAGCACAATAAGAAATACCACGTCCAGAAAATGCTTGTTCAGGTTCTATGCCAAGCTTTCGTGGAGTTGCACCAGTACTAATTAAAACACTTTCTGCGGTATAGATGGAGGATTCAGTATAAATTTTAAATGGCATATTCTTAAAATCAACCTTGGTAACTTCATCAGTTATCATCGTTGTGCCAAATCGTTCTGATTGTTGTTTCATGTTTATCATTAATTCAGGGCCAAATATGCCATTTGGAAATCCCGGGTAATTTTCAACTTCACTTGTGGTCATCAACTGGCCACCTGGTAAACTACCTGTAATAATTAGTGTTTTTAATTTTGCTCGAGAAGTGTAAATAGAAGCTGTATAACCAGCTGGTCCTGATCCAACTATGATAACATCAAAATGTTCAATTAAACTATCATCAGACGAGAAATCATCACCTTTTTCTCTCGATCCAACAGGCACATGTAACATTATTTATTTTATTATTTTATTTTCATTTATTAATGTGTTATGAGAGTAATTTGGCTCTGTATTGATATGGAAAAAGATGTAAACTTTTTTCTTATTTGTTATTTATTATGTCCAAATAAGATGGAGAACCAAAATTCATGATATAGTATACGTTCTACATTCCAATAATACAAAAAATTAATATATAATGTCCTATCTTTAGGAATTTATATGCTTGCGGTGGATACCTACCAATGCCATCATCTCTAGATGTTAAATGTTTCTCATATTCTTCCATAATATGTAATAGAGAATGTTCTACAACAACATATTTTTATTCGTTCTTTGGATATACTTAATATGAGGATCTTTTTCCTTTCAGGTTAAATCGTAGCAAGCAAATCCTCAAAGCCAAATGTATTCGGAAACAAGTTTGACCATAGATTCATCTTTTGGATACGATAAATTCCTTAATCCTTCTTTGAGTTGAAGATAGTTTTCGAAGTTTGTACTTTTGTATCCTCTTTGAGCAGATAGAAACTTCTTATTTTAAAAAACAATCATTCAAAGTTTTTGCAGCGTTTCTAAATGATATACCTAAAAAGTACAATATATGCTATATCCAATATATTGTAAAGGTATTCTATTTCTTGGATCATAAAAGAAATTCCATCGTACAACAGAAGAAAAATAATAGGATATATTCAATATCAGGTTTTTCAAGTTAAGCACTCATTTGAGTTCTGTTCTCTTTTTTATTTAATATATCTTACAAAACAAGCAATATAATGCCTAGTTTTTTCCTAAATTTAGAGAGCTGGCTATATATATTTATATTTTAATTGATAAGAACCAATACATAATAGTATTTTCATATCCATTGTAAACATATAAATATATTGTAATGGTTTAACATTTTTAATAGCAATAATAATTTGTAATAATTTCATCGATCTTCAATAGATAGGTATTAATCCATATTAATAGCCCTCTAATTTAAGTATTGTATTTATTGGGCTTTAAATTTTTTATCCTGCAATAACTTAATATTATGTATAACAAAGGAGAACAGTTTGTCCTATGCTTGTTATATTTGATGTAGAAGGAGTTTTATTAAATGCAGAATATCTTCCAGTATTAGCTAAGTTAATGGGACCAGAAAAAGAAAAAGAAATCTGGGATATTACTATTAAAGGTATTAGTGGAGAGATTAATTGGGAAGAAGGGTTAAAGGAAAGAGTTTATGCTTTGAGAGGTATAGATTATAATAGAGCATATGAAATAGCTCAAAGTTTAGAGATTATGCCTGGCGCAATACAACTTTGCTCATTTTTAAAGAAATCTGGTTGGAAAATAGTTGCTGTATCAGGAGGATTTACGATTATTACCGATAGACTAATCAAAGAGTTATATATAGATAAAATATTTTCTAACAAACTTATTTTTAAAAATAATAAACTTGATGATGTTGATATTTCTGTTACCTCTGATAAGTCTCTCTCTGTAAAATCATTTATAGAAGAAAATGGTTATACTAAAGATGAAGTAATAGTTGTAGTGGATGGAGCAAATGATTTAAAACTTTTTAATTTGTCTTCTTTTACTGTGGGTTTTTGTGCAGTTGAACTTGTAAAAAAGAAAGCCGATGTCGTTATAGAGCGTAAAAACCTTGCAGATCTAATTCCGATATTTATGGAAAAATTTGGAAACAAATTGATATCAGCGAGCTAGGGTTAGGAGTGCTATTTCTTTACCTATAACAATTATTCCTGTAAAGATAAATAAAAATATTATAGAAAGTGATAATATTTCGGAATTACTTCTTGAATCTTTATACTCTAATAATTTGGAAATTTATAATAATGACATTATTGTAATAGCTCAAAAAATAATTTCTAAATCTGAAAACCAATTTTTTAACCTAAAAGATGTTATTCCATCTAAAAAAGCACTTGAGATATTTTCCATTCATGAAAAAGACCCTCGTTTGATAGAGTTAATTCTTAGGGAATCGTCCGATATTATAAAGGTAACCAATAAAACTTTGATCGTGGAAACTAAATATGGATTTATATGTGCAAATGCTGGTATAGATCAAAGTAATGTTTCCTCTGATACAGAAGGAGTTCTATTATTGCCTGAGAATCCTGATGAATCGGCAAATAAAATCAGAAAATTTATCTATAATAAAATAAAAAAAAACGTTTCTATTATAATTTCTGATACATTTGGACGGCCATTTAGAAAAGGTCAAACAAATGTTGCAATAGGGATTGCAGGTATCACTCCTTTGAAAAGTTATATTGGTTTAAAAGATTCATTTGGTAAGATTTTAAAAGTAACTGAAATAGCTATAGTCGATGAATTAGCATCTGCTGCTGAACTCGTAATGGGGAAAACTTTGGGAGTCCCAGTTGCTATTATCCGAGGATACGAACACGAATCTCAAAAATTATATTCAGAAGATGAATTTGTAAATTTTTCTATCAAAACCATTTTTAGAGAGAAAAATCAAGATTTATTTAGAATCTAACCATAAATTTTTGTAATATTGCAAAATAATTTATTTCTATATTTTTTTGATAGATATGAATGGATATTGTTGATAGTCTAATTCAAGGCGATAAAAGGGCAATAGCTCGTTCCATCTCTTTAATTGATGATGATGATCCGCAATCTCATGAAATCTTGAAAAAAATTTATAACAGAACAGGAAATGCTATAACTATCGGATTTACTGGGCCTGGAGGTGCTGGTAAAAGTACTTTAATTGGCAATTTGATCCCTTTTTTTAAAAAGTTAGGTTATAAAGTTGCTATTTTGGCAGTTGATCCCACTAGTCCACTTACGGGAGGTGCTATACTAGGAGATAGAGTTAGAATGCAATCAACAATGGATGACGAAGATGTTTTTATGAGAAGCTTTGGTTCAAGAGGTACGGTGGGAGGTATCTCAAAATCATTAAGGAATGCGATTAGGATTTTAGATTCTGCTGGATATAATCTTATTTTAGTTGAAAGTGTAGGAGCAGGTCAATTAGAGATTGAAATATCAAAAGTAGTTAATATGACAGTGGTCGTCTTTTCACCAAATACTGGTGATAGTATTCAAGCAGTAAAAGCCGGTTTGACGGAAATAGGTGATATATATATCGCAAATAAATCTGATATAGAAGGTGCTGGGATTCTATACTACTCTCTACTGGAATTAATAGGTGAGACCCCTAGAAAACCCTTGATTGTCAAAACTTCATCTAAAACTACTGAAGGACTACAAGAATTTTGTTTAAATGTTAATACTATTGTTAAAAGCAATCAATGGATTCAAAAACAAAAACAAAAACAAAAGCAAGTCTTGGATGATGAACTCAAGGAAATGGTTTTAGAAAAAGTCAAACAAAGAACATTAAAAGTTTTCAAAATAAAAAGTGAGGCGATCAATGCTTTGCTGGAGTCCTTGTTAAATAAAACTAGTGATCCCTATACAGTTTCAGAAGAATTATCTTTATTAATATTTCCAAATAATAATATGTAAAACATGAGCAAAAATACATTTAAAACTGATTCTGGTATTCCTGTAAAACAATTCTATTCTAAAAAAGATATACTGGATGAAAATGAATCTGAACCGGGTACCTATCCTTTTCTTAGAGGAATTTATCCAAATATGTATAGAGAACGCCTTTGGACCATGAGACAATATAGCGGATTTGGTAGCGCAGAAGAAACCAACAATAGATTTAAATTTTTATTAGAACATGGTCAAACCGGATTATCATTGGCATTTGATTTGCCTACTCAGACAGGTAGGGATTCTGATAATCTTCAATCTGAAGGTGAAGTTGGCAGAACAGGTGTTCCAATAAGTTCTATTGCCGATATGCTTACATGTTTTAAAGATATTCCGTTGGATCAAGTAAGTACTTCAATGACAATAAATTCAACCGCATCTATACTTCTTTCCTTATATGTATCTACTGCCGAGTCTCAAGGTATATCCCCATCTCAATTAAGAGGGACAACTCAGAATGACATTTTAAAAGAATATATTGCAAGAAATACATATATTTATCCTCCAAAACCGTCCTTGAGACTTATTGGTGATATGATACAATATTGTTCCTTAAAAGTTCCACAATGGTATCCGATAAGTATTTCGGGATATCATATTAGAGAAGCTGGATCAAATGCAGTCCAAGAACTTGCATTTACTTTTGCAAATGCAATAGAATACATAAATACTTGTATTAGCAGAGGACTTAAAATAGATGATTTTGCTCCTAGACTTTCATTTTTCTTCTGTTGTACAATGGAATTTTTTGAAGAAATTGCAAAATTCAGAGCAGCAAGAATAATTTATTCGACAATACTTAAAGAAAAATTTGGTGCCAAAGATCCAAAATCTCTGCATTTAAGATTTCATGTTCAAACAAGTGGTGAATCCTTGACTGCTCAGCAGGTTGATAATAATATTGTTAGAGTTACTACCGAGGCATTAGCTGCTGTTTTAGGTGGCTGTCAATCTCTTCATACGAATTCTAGAGACGAAGCCTTGGCATTACCAACTGAAGAATCTGTTAAAATCGCATTACGAACACAACAAATTCTTGCTTCTGAAACAGGCGTTACTAAAACTGTCGATCCATTAGCAGGTTCTTATTATCTGGAATATTTAACCCAACAGATAATTGAAAGAGTACAGACTTACCTTGATAAGATCGAAAAATTAGGTGGATCATTGATAGCTATTGAAAGTAACTATTTTCAAGAAGAAATTAGAAAAAATGCATATGAATTAAAAAAAGAGATAGATGAAAATAAAAGAGTTATCGTAGGGGTGAACAAATTTAGAGATTCTAAAGATGTTGAACCCAATCTAAATGTTATAGATCATCTTCTTGAAAAAAAACAAATAGATAAATTGAAAGATTTTAAAAGATCTCGTGATAATATAAAAGTACAACAATGTATTTCTGATCTTGTCTCTTATGCAGAAAAACCGGAAGTTAATCTAATGCCATTTATTATAGATGCGGTTAAAAATAGAGTAACACTGGGCGAGATAAGTAATGCATTTAAAGAAGTATTTGGTTTTTATTCCCCAAAAATCTCATTCTAATTTATTTTTTATTCTTTAATTTCAAAAAGTTTAATTTCTTCAAGATTATCGCTTAAAATCGTATTCAAAATTTTTCTTCCTTGTTCTGATTTTTTATCTATTTTTAGCCTTGCCTTTTTACCTATCAAATTGCTTAAAAGCAATTCATCATTTAAAAATAGATTTACTTTTTTTCCAACTAAATTTTCATCAACTATTAGATAAATATGTGCTCCTGATTCGGTTACACTAAATTGCATTTGATCACCTATCGCTGAAATTTTCGCTTCTACGTCTATTTTTAATCCCAATATTTTTTCTATTTCAGAAATTGTACTTCCACCTCTGCCTATTATTTTAGGAATAACTTCTTTATTTACAAAGATTTTTACCCTATCTTTTGAAATAATGTTAATTTCTGCATGTGGATCAAATCTTTTAATAACTTCTTTTATTTTTGATTCTGCTAACTTGTTTATTCTATTATTATTATTATTATTTTCTAATTTTGTGTTTATATTTTCTAAGGGAATTATGATATTCTCTTCTCCATATGAGTAAATTTCATATTCAGTTTCTTTGGTAAAGAAGTCCTTAATTTCTACTACAGGCCTTGCTAAATCTTGTTCTGTCATACCGGAAGGAACTTTTACTGTTAAATTTAATTCATAGATCTTCCCAATCTTTCCTTCCTGAATAAAAATTACTGTGTCTATTATATGAGGAATCATGCCCAGCTCTATTTTACCAATAAATCTTTGAATTGCATCTAATGCTTTACTTGCATGAATAACTCCAATCATTCCTATACCGGTTAACCTCAGATCTGCAAATATTTCAAAATCTTTAATTTTTCTCACCTCATCGAAAATAGTAAAATCAGGTCTAACTAGCAAAAGAAGATCCGATACTCTTTCATATCCATTTTTAAAAGACCCGTATTGAATGACACTCTCGGGAACTTGTAAATCTCTAGGGGATTCTAATGTTTTGACCAACTTGTTATTAAGAACATAATGTTCTGCGATACTACTTGCAAAAGTACTCTTTCCTGAACCCGGCGGTCCTGCAATTAAAATTCCCTCTGCCTCATCTGATATTCTTTTTATTAGATTATCATTAATTTCATAATCACTTAATGATAGTTTTTTTATTGGCCTTACAGCAGTGATCTCTATTTTATTTGAAATTGGTGGCTGGGTTATCACAATTCTAAGATTCTTATACATTAAAACAAAACATCCTTCAAAAGCAATTTCTATTGTGGAAATTTTTTTATTATCTTTTACAGAAAATAAAAAATTAACTATTTTAATTAGTGTGGTTTTATCCAATTTTTTATCCTTGATTTTTTCAAGTGAGACATTTCCTGGCGAGCCTTTTTTAGCTAATGGTTCAATTCCTTCAATCAAATGTATGCTCATTGTTGATTCATCAAAATAATTCTCAATGTTATATTCTTCCGAAATCTCTGATTTTTTATGAATATTTATAATACCTATAGCATCTGCGACAAGGTGTTGGATATAATCCGAAGTAAATAATGTAGCATTTTCATTCTTAGCTATATCGTTTATAATGGAATCTATCCTTCCATTTTTTGCTAATTTTATTTCGGCTAAAGTAGGTTTTTCACCTATATGATTTATTTCGATTTTTTTCTCAATGCTTTTTTCTCTAATTTTTTTTAATTCTAATAGTCCTATTATGCCATGTTCTTTTTGTTTACAAGCCTGCGATTGCAATTCATCAATTACTGCTCGAGGAATTAATATTTCATGATTTTCATTAATCTCGTTATTCTCGATTTTTTTACTGATTTCACCATCTATTATAATACTAGTATCCAAAACAATTTTGGTCTTCAACTTTCTATAAATTAATTAGCAATCAAATTGTTAAAAAAGGTTACTACACAAAAGAATTAAAAAAATTAAAAGTTTATAGATTTTGTAAATTTATTAAAATTTTTAAATCTTTTAATGGTCTTCAATCCTATGAATGAGTTATATTATTGAGGTAAAGTATTACAATTATTTAATTGAGTAAATTAGAAATTAAAAACATATCTAAAATGTTCTCACTCAATGGTGATAAAGGTGAAAAAAATAAAGTTTTAGCTGTTAATAATGTGAATTTGTCAATTGAAGAAGGTCAATTTGTTTGCTTTGTTGGCCCTTCCGGATGCGGTAAATCAACACTTCTTAATATAATTGCCGGATTGGAAAGGCCCTCTAGTGGCGAATTAGTTTTAAATGGGAGGCCAGTTTTTGAAACCGGGCCTGATAGAATAATGGTATTTCAAGAAAATGCATTATTTCCATGGTTAAGCGTTATCGATAATGTTGAATTTGGATTGAAAATGGTCGGTGTTGAAAAGGAAAAAAGACAAAAAATCGCCATGCATTATCTTGATATGATGGATCTGGGCAAATTTGCTAAATCATATACATATCAACTATCGGGAGGTATGAAACAGAGGGTTGCTATATCAAGGGCTTTATCAATGGATCCTGATATTTTACTAATGGATGAACCATTTGCTGCATTGGATTCTCAAACACGAGATCTATTATTAGTTGAACTTCAGTTAATATGGGCAAAGACTAGAAAAACAATAATATTTGTAACCCATAACATCTCTGAATCAATATGCCTTGGAGACAAAGTTGTTGTTTTTACTAAAAGGCCTGCATCCGTAAAAAAAGAAATAATGATTGATTATAGAAGACCTAGATTATCTGAAGATTCTAATTTGTTTGAATATACTAGGTTAGTTTTGGATGAATTAAAAACTGAAATAATCCAAACCAAAAAAAAATATTAAAAGATCAACTGTTTTTTATCTTTTTTAATATATTGACTCCCTCATTAAAATCATTTGGTGATGAAATTAGAATATGATCAACAAGTTTTCCAATTTCAAAAATAAATTCTAATACATCATCTTTGTATTCTTCCCAGTTTAGTCCTATCATTTTTGCTGCCTTGGTATTTTTCTCAGAAGGGATCATTATACAAGGAATCAATTTTATTTGATGAGGATTTAATAAACTTTTTAATTTTTTTACTTCTTCCAAAGAATTAATTGATTGTGTGATAAATCCATATGGATTGGATTGAATTTTATTGGTAATTATGCTAGAATTTAATATTTTATTTGGTATTGATAAATTTAAATTTATCAATTTATTATAACCTAAAGAATTGAGTGTACTTATAGTGTCTGTTGGTTTTGAAAGTTTTTCTGGAGTGATGTTATTGTATAATAGAGGCTTATCTCCCATTACAAATAAAATGTCGTTTATTTTTAAAAAAATTGCCTGAGTTACAGATTGTATTATTGAGTTGATGTTCCTGTCTCTTGTTCTTATACTACAGCTTAGTATTATTTTTTCATTTTTAATATTCTTCAAAATTATTGAAGCTCCATGAATACTCGAAATTCTTGGTACACCAAGTACCGAATCTGTAATATGTAATGCATTTACATATTTTAATATTATCTGTGATCTGTAAACAAATTTGTCAATTTCATCATTTAATGTATTGATATTGATGGTTAAATCATTAAAGATTTTGGGTGGGTTTAGTTCGTAAGTAACTTTCATCTTTTATTTATTAGCATAGAGTTTATTCTATCTAAAAAAAGTTTTTTAAATATTCTATAATTAATCTATTTGTATTATTGATATCTCAAAAACAATTTTATGATCTACTCTTAAATAATAAAAGTTTAAAAATACCTGATGATCAAAATATCCGATTTATTCATTCTGATAAAATTTATTCCAGTATTTTAGTTATTATTCATTTTCCAAATAATATGCCATATATTTTATTTACAAAGCGTAGTCGTTATTTAAAAAATCATGCAGGGGAAATATCATTTCCGGGTGGTAAATTCTTTCCCTCAGATACCTCATTTTTAGATACTGCAATAAGGGAAACATATGAGGAGATAGGCATTAAAATAAATAAAAAACAAATAATTGGCTATCTTAACCCTACATATACATACACTTCTAAAATTCTAATATATCCTTTTATTGCTTTAGCAGGAAAAATTTCGGATAAACTTCAACCAAATCCAGAAGTAGAACAAATTGTTAGTTTGCCTATTGAAAAAATAAAGGCCTGTTTATCTGTAGATGAAAATCATTCAAATAAAAACTTTAAAATGTACAAATTTATAATAGATGGTCATACTATTTGGGGAGCTACTGCACGAATTTTAAAAGATCTTCTTGATAAATTAATACCTTAATACATGTGTTTGGTTCAATTATACCCTTCTTTATCCAATAGTTGTAAAAATTTTTTATTAAATTCAAAAGTAGATAGCTGCCCTCCTATATCTTTAGTTTTTATGTTGTTGATAAAAAGTTTGTTCACGGCTTTTTCAATTTTTATTGATTGATCTATTATGTTGATATCATTGTATTTGTATCCAACCCATTCAAACATCATTTTTAATGCCAAAATAAAAGCTGTAGGATTAGCTATATTTTTTCCTGCAATATCAAAAGCAGCTCCGTGAACCGGCTCAAATAAAGCAAATTTTTCCCCTATATTTGCAGCAGGGGCTAATCCTATACTTCCAGTAACTTGAGCAGATTCATCAGATATAATGTCTCCAAATAGATTGGTTGTTAAAATTATATCAAATCGGTTAGGATTTCTTATCAGTTCCATAGAACAAGCGTCCACATACATTTCCTCAATCTGAACTTCAGGGTACTTTTTAGATATTTCTCTCGCTGTTTCAATAAAAAGCCTATCACTTTTTCTTAAAACATTGGATTTATGTACTATTGTTACTTTTTTCTTTGTTCTTTTACTTGCTAAATTAAATCCGTATTCTGATATTTTATTACATGCTTCTCTACTTGTTTTCCTTAGCGAAATTATCGTATTGTCATCCGAAAAAAATTCCCACCCAACATATAGATCCTCTGTATTTTCTCTAACAGTTATCAAATCTACATCCTCTGATATCGAATCTATATTTGGATAATTTTTTGAAGGTCGTATATTTGCAAATAATTCAAAGTATCTTCGTAAAACCAATATTACATCAGCTGCAGATTCCCCTACAGGTGACTTTAAACAAGCTTGAGAATTTTTTATTTGTTTAAATGATTCTTCTGGTAAAGCTGAATTATATTTTAATAATGCATTATCTCCTGCTTCTACTTTAATTATATCAAATTTTAAAGAGGCTGATTTATCATGTATCTTCTCTAATATTTTGGTTATGCATTCTGATAGTTCAGGTCCAATGCCATCACCAACGAGTAAGGAAATTTTGTACCTAGTCATTATAATAATACTGCAAAAAAATACTACTAATTTAAATTATTTACCGCTTTGAATCAGTTTTTTTAACATACTTGTATTTATCGCATCGATCACAGCTTGAACAGAAGTGACTACTATATCTTTTCCGGATTTTCTTGATGAAATTATATTGCCTTCTTTATCTTCAACTTTAACAGAGACTTCTGCAGAAGCAGCGGACCCTCCTGTAATTGAATCCAATTTGTATTCTCTTATTTTTATACTTGCTATTTCATTTGCAATAATTTGAATTGCTTTTAATGCTGCATCAACTGGTCCAACACCAGTTTCTGAGGCAATAAAATCTTTACCATGGATATTTAACTTTACAACGGCTGTAGGAATTATATGAATGCCAGTGACAATGTGAAATTCATTTAGTTTAAATTTCTCATCAAATTTTTTATTTTTAATCACCTCGGAAGCTATTGATAGTAAATCTGATGTAGTTATCGGCTGCCCTGAATCTGCTATTGCCTTTTGCTTATTAACTATTTGTTTTAATTGGTCTTCTGTTATGTCTATTGCAAATTCTTCTAATATTGCCTTAATCCCATGAGCACCTGCATGTTTTCCCGCTTGTAACCATCTTTTTCTTCCTACTAATTCTGGGCTTATGGGTTCGTAAGTAAGAGGGTTGTTTATTATTCCATGAGTATGAATACCTGATTCATGGCCAAATGCATTTTCACCAATAATAGCTTTATTGGGTTGAACAATAATTCCCATTGTATTCGAAACAAATCTCGAAACATCGTACAAAATAGAAGGATTGATATTATGTTGATAATTATAAAGACATTGCAAAGCCATTACTACCTCCTCAAGAGATGCATTGCCTGCTCTTTCGCCAAGCCCATTTATCGTAACATGAGCACATGATGCTCCTGCTTCAAATCCTGCAATAGAATTTGCAACTGCAAGCCCAAAATCATCATGACAATGCACACTAATTGGTAATTTGGTTACGTTTATTACATCGGCTACTAGCTCAGAAATATATTTTGGAGTTGAATATCCTACTGTATCGGGGATATCAATTCTATCTGCACCTGCTTCAGCTACTGATTTAAATACTTGATTTAAAAACTGTCTGTCGGATCTTGTTGCATCTTCTGCAGAAAATTCTACCTTCAGGCCATGTTTTTTTGCATATTCTACTGCAAATATTGCTTTATCCAGAACTTGGTCCCTAGTCATTTTTAATTTGTATTGCAAATGTATATCGGATGTCGCAATAAAGGTATGAACATATTTTAAATCACAATCGATTGCTCTATCTATATCACTTTTTACGGTTCGAGCTAAGCCACAGATGTCAGCTTTGAGCCCTAGTTTAGTTATTTTTTTTATCGCTTCTGCCTCTCCAAGAGATACTACTGGAAATCCTGCTTCAATAACGTCAACTCCAAGTTCATCAAGCTTTACCGCAATCTCTATTTTCTGATCAGGGGACACATCAACTCCAGGGGTTTGTTCTCCATCTCTTAGAGTAGTATCAAAAATCCTGATTTTCCTACTATTAAAGCTCGTCGCTTATTCCGCCTCTTGGTAATGCTGATACTCCAGTACGTGCAACTTGTATTATACCATAACTTGATACCAAATTTTTGAAAGCATCGATTTTATCTGGAGTTCCTATTAATTCAACTGTAATAGTTTCGTTACTTATATCCATTATATTACCTCTATATATAGATGCAAAGTTTGCTATTTCGATCCTAGTTGTAGGATCTTTTGCATTCATTTTTATCAAGGCCAATTCTCTATAGACCGTATTTTCTTTGTCAAGCACATTAACTTGAATTACGTCTATGGTTTTCCGTAATTGTTTTACTAATTGCTCTAGAATTTTTACATCTGATTTAGTTGTTATTGTCATTCTGGATAAATCAGGTTTTTCAGTTATCCCGACCGTAATACTTTCAATGTTAAATCCTCGAGATCTAAATAAATTGGTAATCCTAAATAATACTCCTGGTTTATTTTCTACAATAACAGATAAAATATATAAGCTAGAATGATTGCTGCTATTCATGAAAATTGATTTATTAGTATCCAACTAAAATCAAGCTCCTGTGACCATATCTTTTAACCCAGTGCCTGGAGCAACGAATGGATACACATCTTCATTGGGATCAATTGGAATATCAATCACAGTTGCTACCTCGGACTTTACTGCATATTTTATCGCCTTTTCTAATTCTTCCATTGATTGGGCACGAAAGCCTTGAGCACCGTAAGCTTCTGCTATTTTACAATAATCTGGACAGTTTTTTAAGTGAACTCCGCTATATCTTCTATTATAAAAAGTACGTTGCCATTGTGCAACCATTCCTAACATAAAGTTGTTGAGCACAAAAACGATAACTGGGAGATCTTCTAGAACTGAAACTGCAAGTGAATTCTCGGTCATATTAAATGAACCATCTCCTGCAATGTCTACAACTGGAACGCTTGTACGGGCCGCTTTTGCACCAATAGATGCAGGAAAGCCAAAACCCATAGTTCCTAATCCTGTTGAGCTAAAGAACGTTCCTGGCGATATAACGTCAAAATGTAATGAAGCCCACATTTGACATTGGCCTACTTCTGTTGTTACTATGCTATTTGGTGGCAATATTTCTCTTAATTTTTTTAAAGATTTCTTAGCTGTAATTTCCCTTGAATAATCCTTAAGATTATCCTCATAATAAGATACTAATTCTTTCTTTCTATTTAACCATTGTTTGGTAATTTCTTCATTTGATTTAAATGTCTTTGGTATCATTTTAATTAATGTTCTCAATGATGATTTTACATCACCTATAACTGCCGCATTCACGGATTTATTTTTACCTATTTCAGCTGGATCTATATCAAAATGAATCACATTAATATCTTTACCAAATTCATCAAATCTTCCTACTGTTCTATCGGAAAACCTTGCTCCAATCGCTATGATACAATCTGCTTCTAGTATCATCCTATTTGCTTCGGCATGTCCGTGCATACCAATAGGTCCTAAAGCAAGCTGATGGTTTTCAGGGAATGCCCCCTTACCTTTGAATGTTGAAACTACCGGTATTGATAATAATTCTGCCAAGGTTTGCAATTCAGAAAAAGCTCCAGAAAGAATTACCCCTCCTCCTGCCATAATTATTGGTCTTTCGGCCTTTAGTAACATTTCACATGCTTTATTTATTTCTGACAAGTCTGGATCCACTGTTGGATTATATCCTCTAACCTTTATGTAATCGGGATAGTCTATTTTTGATACTTGTTGTTGAACATCTTTAGGAATATCTATTAATACAGGGCCTGGTCTACCACTTTCGGCTATGTAAAAAGATTTTTTTACTGCGATGGGGATTTCCGATGCATGTCTTGGTTGAAAAGCGTATTTTGTACATGGATTAGTTATTCCAACTATATCAATTTCCTGGAATGCATCTTTTCCAATCATTGGTATCGCTACCTGGCCTGTTACCGCTACAATTGGAGATGAATCTGAATAGGCTGTAGCAATTCCTGTTACCAGATTGGTGGCTCCAGGACCTGAAGTAGCAAAACATACGCCTGCTTTTCTTTTTATTCTTGCATATCCATCCGCCATGTGAGCCGCAGATTGTTCATGCCTAACCAAAATATGTCTAATTTTGGAATCAACCAAAGCATCATAAATTGGGAGATTAGCTCCTCCTGGAAGACCAAAGATAAATTCTACCTTTTCTTTTTCTAAGGCTGTTAACAATGCAGTTGCGCCGGATATTTCACTCATTATTTATCAAAACAACTCCTGATTAAAATATTTAAAAATCTATAATAGTAAAAAGCTTTCATGTAAAAAAGGGATAATATACGCTCCATAACAATTAATGTTGTAATTCAACTTCACTCTTTAAATACATTCTATTTAATTTATAAATCTTATTAAAAAAAATCAATTATAGATAACTGAATATAAAATTTTATTCAGTTAAATGCATTTGATTTTGATTTCAAAACGCATTTTGTATTTTTGCTTTAGATTCTGTTAAAAATAAATCATATGCTTCTGCAAAATTATAATTTTCATGCACAATTGATTTGACTGCTTTAATCATTGCGATAGGATAATCTGATTGCCAGATATTTCTTCCCATATCTACCCCTGATGCACCATCGTTTATTGCGTCAAATGTAAGTTGCAAAGCCTCTCTTTCAGATATTTTTTTACCTCCTGCAATAATTATTGGAATAGGACAGCTTTCAACCACCTTTGTAAAATCTTTGCAATAGTATGTTTTTACAACATGTGCCCCTAGCTCGGATGCGATTCTACAGGCCAATCCTAAATATCTCGCATCCCTAGCCATTTCTTTCCCAACAGCTGTTACGGCTAAAATAGGAATACCATACCTTTCTCCATCATCTACTAATTTAGATAGGTTACCTAGCGTTTGAGATTCATACTTGCTTCCTATAAATATGGATAATGCCAAACATGAAGCATTCAATTTGATTGCTTCCTCTATCGATGTAACTATTGCCTCCTTGGATAAATCTTCGCCAATAATACTGGAGCCTCCTGAAACTCTTAAAACAATGGGAACATTGATCTCTGGAGAAACTGATGTTCGTAAAATACCTCTTGTAAGCATTATCGAATCGGCATGAGGTAACAAAGGCTTTATGGTCTCCTTCGGATTTTCAAGCTTTTCAGTGGGCCCAAGAAAATAGCCATGATCTATGGCCAACATAACGCAACGTCCATCTTCTGGTCTAATTATTTTCGAAAACCGATTTTTCATTCCCCAATCCATTTATTTCACTTATATTGTCTTTATTTGGATATTATAAAACTTTGAGAATTAGCCTGATGATGTTATAATAATTTTCATTGCATCTTTAGCTTTATGGGCATATTTTAAAGCATCAAATGAATTATCTAAAGGAAATTTATGAGTGATTAGTGGTTCAAAATCTATTATATTATTTTTTAATAATGTTATTGTTTGATGGATCTCTTTTTCAGAAGTGGCATAACTTGGTACAATTTTCAACTCTTTTGAATATATTAAATTAAAATCTATTTTAAAATCAGAATCCTTAGATGGAACACCAAAAAGAGATATAATCCCACCTCTTCGGGTAATTTTTAGTGATTGAACTAACGCATCTAAATTACTTGTAGCAATTATTGAAATATCTACACCTATATTTCCAACTTTTGAAAATACCAAAGAATCTAAATTATTATTATCGTTATTAGTCATATTTATTGTTGTGATTGTTGGATCAATATTTTTTGCAAAATTTAATCTAAAATTATTTATATCTACTAAAATTATTTGGGATGCCCCATAGTATTTGGCTAAGATCATATGGATTAAACCTGTCGGACCAGCACCAAAAATTGCAACTTTATCTGCTTTTTTCATATCAAGTTTATTTAAAGATCGAATACAGCATGCAATAGGCTCAATTAGGGCAGCTTGATTGAAATTGATATTGTCGGGTAGTTTTACAAGGCCTCCCCTTAAAACATTCCATTCTGGCACTAGTATATACTCTGACAGCCCTGAGGGTTCAATATTGCTTGTTTGATATTTTCCACACATTGTAAAATCTTCATTATAACAATAATGACAGGAATAACAAGGCACATGGTGATGGATGAAAACTCTGTCTTTTGTGTTAAAATCCTTTACATTTTCTCCAATTTCTATTATCTCGCCGGCAGGTTCATGACCAATCCTAGTCGATTTCATGCCATATTTACCAAATACTTTTTCTAAATCCGATCCACATATTCCACATGTCTTCATCTTAACTAATACATCATTTTGATTTACTTTGGGGATATCTCTATTTATTATTTTTACACTTTTATTATCAACTACAGCTGTTTTCATTTATCGTTATCTTGTTATCTTTGTATTGAGGTATTTTTATTTTGTATATTTTCTCGGTTTCTTTTCAAATAGTTTTTTACAACCTTCGCAACAAAAGAAAAATGTCTTGTTATTGTGTTCAAAAGTAGTTGCTAGATCTTTATCTAGTTCAATTCCGCAAACTGGATCTACTGGCACAATTAGAAAAAAATTGGCTAGATATTTAATTTTAATTATTTGAGGCATGGCCATAATTCAAATTATTTTTTAATATCTTTCATAACAGCTTAAAGCTAACCTCTGGACTAATATTTTGATTATACCTATCCCAAAGTAGCTCTTGATAGAATAAAGGAATACTTTTTAACATTCTGTGTTTGATAGGTTGTATACCAGACCACTATGTCAAGGAGGAAACTTGACAGACCATATGTATGGATATTCTCCATCAACCGTAATTCTAAGATGCTTTATCGTAAGGATATGATGATTTAGACTGGATTCCAACAATGCATTACATGCTTTTCTTATTATTGATTATCAGTATAACCATAAACTAGCAATAGCCTGTGGTCTTGTATCCATTCCATGCAGTAAACGTACGTTTGATAGGCGATTGAAGACTATGTCTACCGATATTAAACAAAGGATATCAACAATGGGATACCTGTTTGTTACAGAAGGCTTGGTTGACTCTTCTATAACAACAATAGACAGCACGCTCCTAAAAGCAAAAGGTCACATCTGGCACAATTCATCCCGGATAAAAGGAGTGGTACCACGTTCTGGCATTGATACTGATGCTAGATGGGGCCATAGTCATACAAAGGGATGAATATTTGGATACAAACTACATCTTACATGTACAACTGCAATAGAGGGTCTTATATTACCATTGACAGCAGACGTAACTACTACTGCAATGTTCTAGATGACAAGATGTATGTTCCTTTAACATCTTCATCTACTTTGGTATTCTCTATCATCTGTATTGTACACAATATCTATACATAAATGAAATATCTCGTCTACTTTTATTAAACCAGATGGAATTACTATTTCGGTAGTGTATTTCCATTAGAAGTATCACTATATAATGCATAAGATAAATCCGTACTAAAATGACCCTAGTCAGATGCTCTTTTACGTATATAATCACTAAAACATAAAAAAGATTCTCTTCTATGATTTCATAATTTTTCCAATGTGTTACTATCCAAAATCCTATCTGAAATTTATTATCTATGGATTGAATAGTTTTTTTTCGCCTAATTCTTTCATCTCCTTTAAAAGTACTTTAAACCAATCGTTATTGCTATTTATAAAAAGAATTACTAAACCAAAAATGTGAAAAATCTTCGTATAAATCTTTCTGAGGTATTGGAAAATCACCAGCTATAACGGTAGTAACTAATTCCTTATTACTCATGAGTAGTTTAAATATATCATGTTCAGTAACAATGCCTATAAGGGCGTTTCCTTCCAGAACAATTACCCTCCTAATCTGTCGTTCATACATTAATTTCATTGCATCCAAAACGGATACATTTTGCGATAACGTAATTAATGGATAACTCATAAGTTTTCGGATAGGAACTTGTAAGTCTGATAATGAAAATGTGCTTACTATCCTAACTATATCCCTCTCTGTGATAATGCCTACCGGATTCTTGCTGTCATTATTGTCAATAATAACAACGGACCCCACATTGTTGTCTATCATAACCTTGGAAGTATCAAAAATATTCTGTTCTTGATCAATTACTTTAACATCTTTATTAACTATCTTAGAAATACCAATCGATTCTAAACCCATTAGTTATCTTCCATTTCCTTTTATATTAAACTATATAGCAAAAATGAAGATAATAAGAATATTCAAACAATCTTTTCCATCCCTATTGAATTCTTCTATTAATGAAGTCTTTAGTTGGGGATTGTTTCGTTTAGCCTAACTCTCATTAATTTCCTATATTAACAACTTAAGAACGTGTTAACTATTTGTTACTCTTTTATTATTCGATACTTCCATGGAGAAATCTCAAAAATCAATTTATACATTTTTTCAATATATTTATCAAAAGTAGTATAATAATATCCATTATCAACATCTACAACATTTTTTGAAATTTAATGTTCATTATAAAATGACTCTGTATTTTTTATTATCAACATCACGTTCATCACATAGTTTATAATAGATTTTCGCATAATTAGACATATATCATAATTATATAAATTATCCATAAATTTTGCAATATTTACATTTTAATTTAAGTTAAAATTAATTATCGACTTTTTAGAAATTTTCCGATGATACTAGTTATGCAAGAGATCTATTGTATATGAATAATGTTTTTATTTGTAACTCATACGTACTTATCCTTTTATGGACAAAAATATAACAAAATAGTTCCAAATATATCATTAATACCTGATCAGATGCCTGTAATTCAGCCAAAAACCATGTTTGTGCTATACCAGATGCAAATTCCATTAGTAGTAGTAGCATAAATCTGAACCATGAAACGATCAAATATAACAACGATTTAAGCATTATTTCTTATTTGTTTCTATGTCTTTATCTTCATCATCTTTTTTTCCTTTTCCTTTTCCTATATTTTTATATACTATAATGAAAACAGGCAAAGATAAAAATCCGGAAGATAATTTAATTTTATTATTTATATCTTTGTTAAAATAATCGATAAACCCATTGATATAGGAAATTTTATTATTTAGTGTGCCTATAAAAGAAATTGCATTTTGGTATTGAGCATAAATCTCTTGTTTTTGTCTATTTATATCGTTAACCTCTTTTTGTATTTTATCTCGATTGTCTATTTGTTTTCTTATCTCTAATGCGATATCTTGTAATTTTTCCAAATGATCTATGAATAACTTCCAATACTTTGTTCTATCTATATTATTACTATTATTACTAATTGAACTGCTATCTTTATTGATATTATGATTATCACTTTGATTTAAATGAAAACTATTTTTTGCAAATTTTGTAACTAGATGATTCATATTAATTATATCTTCTTCTGTAACTCCATTTTGAAAAAGATGCTGCAAAGTTGGTACTACATATGGTATAAACTGCATTGCCAATCTATCAGAATTTAACTGGTTTTTTAAACTAAATAGTTCATTCTTTTTTTCCTGTACTTTGGATTCAAATCCAAGTTTGTTGTTGTATTGTTCATCCACATCTTTGAGAAATTTGTAAACTGCTTCATACATTGGAATATTATTTTCGCCAGCTATTTCCAAAATAGTAAGCCATAATTGATTTAGTTCTTTTAGTCCAAAACTCATTGCTTCAAGCCTAGAATAAATATCAAGAGTTTGTTTGTGCATGTTAACACGAGATTCCAAAGATAATACAGAATTATTCAAAGATGCTCTTTGGTTTGAGAGCGTTGCAATATCAGCTTCACATGTTTTTATTTCTAGTTTAATGGATAATGATTTTAAATACTCTTTTATTATTTTATGAGCATCATATCCTTTCTCTTTGAAATCTTTGATAAGTTGACAAAAACTGAATATATCATCTTTTAATTTAATAGAAAAAGTTTCCCATAGTGTGCTTTCTAGATCATAAAACCACTCTATATAAGACAGTACAAACTTTTCATTTTGATTTAGTTGGTTAAGATTATATGTTACTTTATTTTTCTGTATCTCTAATTTTTTTAAATCGTCTTTTAGGTTTTTTTGATAATTTTCTAATTTACCATATTCTTTTTTCTTTTGAGTGATATAGTAGGATATTTGCGATATAAATGGTATTATTTTGATTTCCGATGCTAATGTATCATCTTTTTTTAGTTTTGAACTGAATATAGGTAATTCATTCTCTTTCTCATTTTGCTGTTGCTGTTGCTGCTGTTGATCAATAAAAGGAATTGAGTTATCGTAGTCCGATTGAAACTGACAATCAAGTAAATCTTTAATCCATGAAAATATGCTAGATGGAAGTATCTTTAGTTTTTTGCAACCAAGATAAATATCCTGTACAAAAGAGGAAAACTCGATATATTTTGAGTCCATAGTTATACTACTATCACCATCTTCATCTTCATTATCGCCAGTATCATCTGCAATTCCTAGATTTTCCATCAATTGTGCCATTCTGTAACCTCTGGCACACTGTCCCATAGACATACCTGATTTTTTAACTGAAATTGCAAATTCCCTAACTTCTTCTATATTGGGTATATCTATACCATCTTTCCAATCTTTGATTAGATTGGATATCTTGCCTGTTGATATTCCAGTTTCTCTAGATATTTGATCTCTTGATTTGCCATCAAGATATTTTTGTATTACCTGTGATTTGATCGATTCAGATATTACCAACCTTATGTACAGAATATATTGAGCAAAAAGCTTTATAAGTAAATCAACGCCGTCAAATTATCCGTCATTTCCGTCATTTTCCTCGTCAACTCCGTCAAAAAAGACGTCATTTTTTATTTATTCTTTAGAATAAACACAATATAACATAAAATTATTGTCTTTATTATTTAGATATGCTCAATCATTTTATTTATTAGATCTCTTGCATAATTAGAAATAATCTATATCTTGCTGTATTATATTGTGTCTAGTTTCTATAAACACTGGCTCGTTATTCTATAGTTTACCAAACCTGCTACTATATCCAATACCATGTCGTACTTTCTCAATTTGTTCCTAAAGATATCGCTCATTATTCTGTACTTTTTCAATCTGCAGATAGTATGTTCCGCTATTATCCTCTTTTTAGAATGAATTCTGTTGTATTCTTTTTCTTCCTGGGATAATTCACATTTTCTTTTCCTTTTGCACGGTAAGGCGGATAGCAGTTGCTCTGGGAAATCAGTTTCTACGCCCACATATCCCAAGTCAATAACATTAACAACCTGTTTTGGAGTAACTGGATGATTCTTCTTGTAAACATCATAGTCATGTTTTCTTCCTTTTTTATGGCCTATCTTATGAAGGATAAATCCATGATTGTTAACCGTAATCTGGTTCTTCACAGTGTGTCTTTTCTTTTTGCCTGAATAGAACGTCTTTCTTCTATTCTTATCAACAGGTCTTGGTATTTGCTGTTCAGTAGAATCTATGAAAGCAAGAAAACCCGGAAAATATTTCTCCACTTCCTCTGGAGTTTTCAGCCTCTTTGTTATTGGGTATATCTTTTGTGGAATTGGCATACATTCTCTTATCAAACTATCTATCTTTTGGATATCTCTGCAGACGTTGCTTTTCTGATCCAAATCAAATAAGAAACCAACTAAAGTGTAAGTAATGTAAAGTCGATAGTATACAAGTAGCATTACAAATCTATCTCTTATATCTAGTTTGAAAAGTCTGCCAGCACCAATAGATCGTTCTCTATTTAGTCTTTTAGATAACGCTTTAATTCATGTTTGGTATATTTTTTTGCCATCTTTTTATCATAAATATCATCAAACTCTTGCAGTATTAGGCCATCAGTGAATGATTTAAAAAGCAGTAGTGGTTTTGTGGATAACCTCTCATATGAAAGCAAAGAGAGAACAGGCTTATGGTGATCTGTTGGTCATAAAGCTGTTTGCAAGTAATTATGCAAGAGATCTAATAATCCTAGTGGATATAGTTATCCAAGTATTTACCAGCAGAATTAGGAGTATAAATCCAAGCTGAACATATTACAATATTACTTGTAAATGTGAACCCAAAAATATAGTCAAATTTATTACGGGCCCGGAGGGATATAATTCAAAAATGAATGGAATCTAAAATTTAAATTTGGAATTTGTCTTGGAAGATGAGCTGAGATGATGATTTTATATCTTGAGCATATACAATCAGCAAATTCATTAACATCATAGTATATGTATGATATAGTATATGAATAAGGATGTCATGAAATACACTATGAATCTAAGATCTTGCTTACCTATTATAATGAACTGCATTATTGAATAAATAAATTTATTTAGATATGATCAGTTCCAATTCAATTTTGATGTTGGACTGATGGTGGTAGATGCTATAGTGATTATAGCAGTTGTTGAACTTGCAAATTTGACGCGGGTTCGGTGGAAATATTTACAGATCTGTGAGTTATTCGTTTTTTAATCAGAATTAAAGAAAATAAAAGATATAGCTACAACGAATTCTTTTATACTTATGTTTTTCTACCGCAATTGAAGTATAGATAAAAGACATACAAATAATTTACCATCATTAAGAGAAAAAATTGAATATATTGTTAATCGAATAATATCTATTATAGTTGAATTAAAAAAATGTTTATATTCATATATAATCCATTAATTGCAGTTAACTTAATTACAATTAAGTTAATATTTGTGTAATTTGTTAGATATTAGGATATGAAATGGTAGAATTATTAGAAAAGATAAAATTCATTACAGACAAGCATTCTACATTATCTAATCCTTATCGAATAATGATTATATTTATAATTTGGAAAAACAAACAAGCAACATGGACTGAAATAAAGGATTTTATGGAATCGAAATTAGGAAAGATAAATCCCAATACATTACATTTTCATTTGAAAGCACTTTTAGAATCAAAATATATCAAACGTATCAATGAAGGCGAAAAATTTGTATATATGACTAACCAGTTAAATGAAGATCTTTTATCTGAATTTAAAGAAATAACTGAGTGATAGTAATATGTATGCCACTATTGATGAAGGCCAAATTAAAAGGAAAATCATCGAAATAATAAAAGTATTTCGCTCCCTTGGGTTAATTACAGATTCTGATGTTATAATCAATGAGTTAAACAAATCCATCAATGATGTATACGAAGTATCAGGGGAGTATAATTATAAAACTATGTATAAAAACGATAAATCGGAAAAAGGCGTCTTTACAATATCAATCGATAAAAACTTGAAACCAATTAAAGTCAAAATCACACCCGAATCAAATACATAACTTTCTATGACAGAAGATCGATATCCTGATTCTAGTTATTGGATTATATTGCTTTTGGGAAGTTATGATCCTAAAACAGAACAAGTTTTGTATTATCTTAGAGAAAATATCTCCGAGTGTTATATGGGTTTGGATAATGTAGTTTTAGTTCTATTACTAAATAATGTCGAAATCTATGTAGTTGATCACGTGGATAATAAAAATGAAGCAAAAAAATTTACATTAATAGTTGAAAGATATAGAGAAAATAAGACGACATTATATAAATTGGAAGAGTTATCGATAGGAGATGTAATAGATATTCATATATCAGAACAAGATAGCATCGATAACCAAATAATAAATCATCTAAGAAAAGAATATAATGTAATAGATTTTGTAAAATTGGGAATATTAGAAAAATTAGAATTCATAGGATCCACTTCAACATCTATTTTTTTTATAAGACATAGAGAACTCACAAGGGGTGGGGAATATGTAGAATTAGTTTATTTGTTAGATAAATTAAACCCAGAAAAAATATTTTTCTTGAAAAGAGAAGGATTTGATTTATCTACTATGGCCCTTGAAATTTTGGATAAACAAGGCGTAATACTAAGAACATATAGAAGAGAGTCACAACTAACTGAAGAAATTATGAGATTATTTAAAAACATTCAAAAAAAATTTAAGTGATTCGATAGTGGGAAATCTATCTGCAATGCAATAAGAAGAAAAATGAGTTGCCACAAGGGTGGAAGAAGGATTATATTGTAAGCGATGGAAAGAGATGGATTGTAGAAACAGTGTTTTCTTCTATAAAGCGAATGTTTGGAGAGTATGTTTATTCAGTTAGACTGAAAAATATAATACGAGAAATGATGCTGAAAGCATCTTATATGATAATATGATATCTATTTAGGCAAAACAAATAGTAAAATCAAAGATTATAGGAATTATGCAGCAAAACAGCACAAATATACTAAACAGTTTACCGTAGTTTTCATCATAAAACACAAAAGCTATCTATATCCTTGTATTATTCTATTTGTTCTCAATGCCTCCGACCAAATCCAAATTGGTAGTTGTATAAAAAAGAAAATGATCCAAAGGTAAAGGAAAGACTGCTACTGATCATCAAAGTACGAGAAGACGGACAAATTCCTTTTCGCATTGTAAAAGAAATGCATCGAAGCAATCCGTGGGCTTTTGATTGGTTAAAAAGATTTGATATAGACGGCTTGGAAGGACTAAAGGATAAAGCAAAATCTGGCAGACCGTCCGAACTATCAGAAGAGACAAGTTACCAAATTAAGAAAGAACTAAAAGAAAACAGCCAAGGCTGGACCACAAAACAGGTACAAGAGTTAATTGTAAAGAAAAGTGGAATAAAATATCATTATACTCACATATACCGTATTCTTCGAAAATGGGGATTCAAACAGAAGAAGGTGCCAAGAAAGGTACATGTTAATACTGCATCTCCAGAGGAAAAAAAGGCATTCAAAAAAAGACAGAACAGATATTTGTGGATATGCAGCAGCAGCAGCAGCAGCAGCAGCAAGATGGATTTGCCATAGTATCACTGGATGAATCAATCTTTTTTTATGATTCTCTTGTAAGATGCGTTTGGATTAAGCAAGATAAAAGATCTATAGTTAGAGTAACAGGTTCACATAAACATTCATGTATTTTTGGCGCCCTCTGTCTTGGAGGTAAGCAACTATTCAGGCAGTATGACAAATTTAATGGCGATACATTTCTTCTTGATTATCTAAACTAATACATGATAAATTCCCAGAATGCTATTTGTTCATGGATAAAGCATCGCCTCCTCATTATAAATCAAAGAATGTGTTAAAGTATCTTGAAGAAAAAAAGGATTCTTTGATACCTGTATATCTTCCAACGGCATCACCCGAATTTATGGTAATGGAGGAGATATGGAATATTGCAAAACGAGATCTATTTATCCTAAAATATTATCAATCATTTACAGATTTTAAAAACAAGATATCTGATATTTCAGAACAAAAAGATTTAATCTTGATATGAGGAACTATTTGTTACGAAATACAATTTAGAAAACATATGCTAATTGGTATAGGATAATGAAAGGGCTCACCAACCTTGTCTTTGTTCATCTCTTTTAATTCAGTATCCCAGTTATCAATAACATCAAAGCCTAGTAAGATTTCACCTCGTCTAACTAGAGATTGGTTGTAGACGGACCATTTCACATGTTTTCTTAAAAGATGTTAGCTAAATGTATTTAGAAATGAGGAATCATGCAACAAAGCAGATGGATTCCTTTATTCTATCAAGAGCTAATCTTTGGGACAGTTTTTATCAAAACTATATTCCAGAGGTTAGCTTTAAGCTATTGTAAACATATCAAAGATAATTTGAATTATGATCAAGCCTCATCTAAATAGGTTTAGTTATGCAACAAAGCATTTGTTTGTGGATAACCCAATGCACAACATTTATTATATCAAGTAAAAGGTGCATAATTTGACCAAAAAATAATATCACAATATTTTTGTATTTAATAAAAATGAAGCAAATAGAAATGAAATCCAGTTGAAAAAAATCGTTTACCTAAATCAACCAGTAGGTATCTAATATAGAATGGTTGTTCTTGGCATATTAACCCAAAGTAATTGTTATTTCAAGTCTTTTTTTAAATGTTATTAAATTTATAAATATATTATTTGTAATTGGCTTCTAATGTCGTAATTATACAATCTATATAAACCCTTAAAGCTTATGTAGAGGCAGAGGAATAGAAAATTAGTTAACCTCTTTTGTTAAAGAATGTTAGATCTTCACTATCAAAGACTAATTTTATTATATTAGTTTCGATAGCAATTGTTGCGACAATACTATCAGTATTTTCATATCAATACTACACTTTTACTTCAACTAAAATCTCAGATATTGCTTCACACGAAGTAGAAACAAATGCTCAAATTCAAGTACATGACCTTTCGCAAATATTATCAAATAAATTTGAAAGTTTAAATAATCTCTTACAAACGCTTGCAGATTCACCAGCTATCCATAATAACGAGTATAAAAGGGCATATACTATTATCAATACTAGACAACAATATTCAAATCAACTTACAGATTTTTATATGTGGCTTGATAAAAATGGTAAAATGAATTGGTTGAGCAATATCAACCAAAGTACATACGACAAGTATAAAGGCACAGATTTAAGCTACAGATCTTATTTTACTGTTCCCAGAGATAACCATATAGCCTATTATAGCACTCTATTAGAATCAAACGACCACGTTCCTAGATTATACATTTCTTATCCTGTAATTAATACAACAGCAAAAGGATTATCGAAAGTATTTACAGGTGTTGTAGTCTCATCAATGAGAGCTACCACTTTAGGACATGTGTTACAACATCAATTATTTCCTCAATTTAATAGTACAGTGGGATTGCTAGATAGAAAAGGTATGGTATTATATTCAAGTACCCCCTCATTCATTGGTAAAAACGTTTTCGGAAAAGAGATACAATCTACGCTTTCATCCTTACTTCCTAAAGAAGCTAAAGACTCTTTAAATAAAATAATAAACAGCTCATTGGATGGAGGCAGGGGATCAGGTGACATTTCTGTACACGGAAAATCAAGTACTATATCTTATGAGCCTGTAAACATTAATGGCAAGTACTTTTTAACATTGTATATTATTGCTCCACATTATCTTACAAGCAGTGTTACAGGGTTAATTAATCAACAAAAGAACTTTAGTACTATTATTATAATTGTAATTGCAGCGGTAGGATTCGGTATTGCATGTTTGGTATTTTTGTGGAATAAGAGATTAGAAACCACTGTAGATAAAAGGACTGCTGAACTTAAGACAGTAAATGAACAATTAAAAATACATGATAAAATGCAAAAAGAATTTATTAACATCGCCAGCCACGAAATAAAGACTCCAACTCAAGCACTTCTTGGTTATTCTGAGCTATTACAAAGACATCCAGAAAAAAGTGAACAAATATGTGATGGAATCTTTAGAAACGCTATCAGATTGCAGAGACTTACCAATGATATATTAGATGTTACAAAAATTGAAAGTCAGACCTTAAAAATGGATAAAGAACAATTCAATTTAACTAATCTAATACATACTATCGTAGAGGATTTCAAAAATGATATCCAAAAGAAAGGAAACAACATTAAGTTGTTATATAAACCCGAATGCGACATTGTATTAGAAGCAGATAAAGGAAGAATCGTACAGGTTATGTCCAATATATTAAGTAATGCAGTTAAATTTAGCAAAAAAAATGGAGGAATTATATCTATTGATACTAAAGTACAACAAAATCGAAACATCATTGAAAGTGATAAAAAAGTCCTTGTTAGTGTAAAAGATAATGGAACCGGCGTAGATCCCGATATAAAGCCAAGATTATTTACAAAATTTGCTACAAAATCCGAAGCAGGTATTGGTTTAGGACTATTTATTTCAAAAAGTATTATAGAGGCTCATAATGGAACCATCTGGGCTGAAAATAATCCTGATACAGCAGGAGCTATATTTTACTTTGAACTATCGATATTATCATCAACGCCATTATCAACAACAAAACCATGATCCTCATCTTTCTTCTTATAATGTAGTATACAATGAAGACGCAAGTCTTCAACAAGAGTATACAACACCATATAAAAGAACCTATGCGCTGCAAACGAATATCCTTTTGCTGTTGCATTGTCGCATTTAGAAGAAAAACTTGTTATTGAGTTGAATTTAAGGAAAGCGATGATCACTAAATCCTAAATCCAAAATTATTTGAAGGGATATTTTAACGAGTAATCATGAAATTGTTGAATTAAAACTTGATATCTATCATATAATATATTGATATGTATCAATGATAAAACTCCAATTAATAGCTTATGTAGTATATAGATGCATATAAAAATCATGTCAACAAGTAATAGAAAAGACTTATCATCATTTACTAAAGGTATACCCGCTCAAGAATTGCCAGTTGATGAATCTATTGGCTCATTAGAGCCTGTTGCTTTTTTCAATGATGCAATGCCAACTGGTGTTACAGTTTCACATAGCGGACGCATATTCGTTAACTTTCCTAAATGGGGTGACGATGTCAAGTTTACAGTAGTTGAGCTTCGAGAAGGGGGTAAAATGGTAGCATATCCTAATGAATTATTAAATAAAGCCAATGAAAGCGATTTGGCATCTTCATTGGTATCAGTACAATCAGTTGTCGTTGATCCTGTGGATCGATTATGGATTTTAGACACGGGTAGCCCATTGTTTAAACCTACTGAATACGGAGGACCAAAATTATTATGTGTTGATTTGAATACCAATAATGTAACAAAAAAGATTCTCTTTCCACAATCTGTGGCTTTACCCACAACTTACCTTAACGATGTAAGATTTGATCTCCGTCGTGGTCGAGAGGGTATGGCTTTCATCACAGATTCCTCTCAAAATGGACCGAATGGAATTATAACGGTAGATCTCGCATCAGGCGAAAGCTGGCGTCGATTGAACGATCATCCATCAACTATACCTGAAGAATTGCAAACATTTCTTCCGATCGTTGAAGGACGGCCATTCCTGCAACAGCAACCAGACGGTTCTATAAAACACGGATCTAGTATGGGTGCCGATGGAATTGCAATTAATGCAGATGGATCTCGGCTATACTACTGTCCATTGGGAAGTCGTAGACTTTACAGTGTTGCCACTAGTTCACTTGCCAGCCGAGAAATAGATGAACAAGATGTTGCAGATACTGTGAAAGACGAGGGAGATAGAGGTGGTGCATCGGATGGACTAGAATCAGATTCTGAAGGAAATATTTATTCGACTAACTATGAACACAACGCGATTATATGCCGTCGAAATTCTGATATGTTATGGGAAACAATTGTACATGATTCACGTCTACTATGGCCAGATACTCTATCTCTTGCAATGGATGGATATCTCTATGTCACTGCTAACCAATTACATCGTCAAGCTAGATATAATAAAGGCAGAGATTTACGTCGTAAACCCTACACTTTATTTCGCATCCGTGTCGATGCTCAGCCCGTACTATTGAGGTAATCTTTTCAATCTTTTTTGGATTAAATCATCTTTATATATAAAATTACAGATTAATACTGCTGCTCTGTCGAATAACTAATTTATAGAATAATGATAATATTTTGTATTGTTTTATTTCCTTCTCTTGTCTACAAATGTGTTATAGATATATGCTTTTAACATCAATTCATTTACAATGTTGTTACATTTTACAGATGATACATATTACCAAATATTCTTTATAGATGAGAATGGGGTTCGGTTATCCAATGCAATACCTTATCTTTGGTTTTTCTTCTTCCATCGTTTTATCTTTTATCTGTTCTGATATAGATAGTAGTTTTCTTGGTTTAAATCGATATTATTTTTTAATGGATAATTATTTCTTACTGTTATAACAGGTGTTATTTTGATTCATTAAGACTTGAATTTGTCTTTTGAATCATTGGCTCCCATACATGGAATGAAAAGCGATAAAATGGTCATTATTTCTAATTATAACCAAACATAACAACCACAAATATGAATATATTAATAAGGTTGAAGAATAATACAACATATCGATTTTTCAGAAAAAGACCGTAATCAGATTTGCATCTTTATTCGTTATATCCCATCTTCTGAAATACTGAATTTGGCCATAAGTAGCCAAGAACATCTTCTTATTATCAATAAGTCTGATAAGATTTAATCATTTTACCACAACTTTAACTGAAAAAGAAATTAAGTGAGTCATAATTGATGGTTTTAACAAGGGGGCCAATGCTAAAAAACCTTTGGCTTTAAAACAACCATAAATTATATGTTTACTAAAAACAGAACATCGTCAAAAATAATTGGATATGGTTTATACTTGTACTTTTTAGGTTTATCATTAAGAAGCACTGCTAAAGCATTATCATTTTTAAAAATAATAAAGATAAGTCATCTTGTTTCCATTTGGAAATGGCTACAAATATTGTTAGATGGTTCTGGCTCAACAGGGTTATAATTTTCTATTTTTTCAATTATAAGATATACATGCTTTTCTTCCATTATAACCAATCAAAGCATCAAATATATAACTTTTTTAACTATTTGAAATTAAAACCAATATCCAGCAAAATGACCTCATAAATCTTATTAGATATATTAGATCGTATAAAATAAATGCACTAGTATTAAATAAAATTGAATCAACAGATTAAACTAATCTACATCTAAACGGTAAAGATACAAATATCCGTTATAGAAAGTCAGTAATTGAATTTTAAGTCAAAGGATTTGAGTTTGATGATCATAAGCAATAAAAATTAGTTTATTTATTTATAGTTTTCAATTTTATTGTCTACTACCCTATTCATGATAAATAATACTGCTTTTACTTAATTTATCTGTAAAATCATCAGGAGTATATTCTGCATCACCTCCTTTTGCAATTTCTTTTATCTTGTAAGAAAGGGTCTTTGAGTCTTTGAAACTATTGTTCACCTCAGCCCTCAAACATGGACCATGCTTTGGCATCTCCGTCGCATACATCCTAAAGGCTACACTGACAGATCTCATTGTGAGGCCTGTCTTTGAATGCCAGTTGATCTGACGATACCATTTTGTTAATTCTTCTATGGAAATAGTCTTGTCATTATCAAACTGGACAATCCTCCAATCAATTGGATGAGGAACAACGTTTAATCGGTTATTTGCTTCTTGCTGCAGTATGTCCATAACCTGGCCGCATGATACAAACAACTCTGCTATTCCTTCATATGTACGAAGTTTGTATTGATTTGTAGTACATTCTACTGATATCATCACTGTACCATTTTGTGATACAATTTCAGGCTTTAATTAAACAGGTGCCTCATATAATAAGAGTTGCTCTACATCCTAGAGATCCTCATCAGGCCTCAAAGGAGCAAAAAGATATGATAAACAGGCTAAAGCATGAAGGTTATGATCCACCTTTATATTCGGAGGTAATACAAAAATTTCAAAAACTAATTTCAATTTAAATATAAAGTAATATATCCCTATCTATTATTTGAATATATATTGTATTTTATTTATAATGTAATATGTTCTCTATTATTGATATAACAGAAGATTTTTAGATTTTTAATATGAAAATGATATACGCTCAAATTTCTATATTGTAAACGATCCTAAGGTATAGAATATCAATTTAAAAAGATAGAAGTTCACTTCCTTTTTTGATAAGATAAACTAAAATCATTATCATGAAATCATATTCTATGTCAACAGAGTCTAACATATAAAATATAGTTCTAGTCCATGGCACATGGGTCGATGGATCTTCATGGAATAAAGTAAATTCCAATTCTTCAGAGATATGGATATAAAGTTATGGCAGTTCAACTTTCGCTCTATTCACTTGAAGATGATGTTGCTACAGTAAAGCGTGGAGTTGATTTGATGAACGGACCTGTAATTCTTGTAGGACATTCTTATGGCAGATTTGTAATAACTAATGCAGCTTTTGAAAATCCCAAGATAAATGGCCTTGTTTATCTTGCAGCTTTTGCACCAGACGAAGGCCAATCAATGAGTGATTTTGTTGATTCTTCCACGTTTCCTAAAGATTTTTTTGTATTTGATGATGGAGGATTTTTCTTTGTCAATCAAGATATGTTTCACCAAATTATTATACAAGACATTGACCCAGATGAAGCAAAAATTTTATCAGCAGTTCAGAAACCAACAAGTAAATCAATTCCATATGCAAAATCCGGACCACCTGCATGGAAGAATATACCTAGCTGGTATCAAATATCAGAAAACGATCAAGTTATATCTTCAGATCTTGAAAAAATGTTTGCTAGACAAATTAATGTTGTTACTACCCTTTCTCTACAGTCAAGTCATTTGTCACCTATATCCCACCCAAATGAGATTTCACAATTTATCATAAATGCAACAGAAAAATGTCCTTTGATAAAGTGAAACTTATATAGACAAATTGAGTTCTGATTTCAGTAGATTTTACAAAGATGTCAATCATTTTCTTCTGTTCATTGTTATTAGATATATACTGTAATGGAAAATGACAGTATAATTCTTAAAGTATAAAGACATCCTTACCTTTTCTGAATTACTGTTAGCATAAAATATTTACAGCAAAATCAAACTCAAAAGCAACAACAATGGTTTACTTTATAAAAAGGATCTCTATTATATATCATTGCAACTCTATAGAGAAATGGTTAGTCATACAAGAATATTTCTGATGGATCAATTTTAGGTTTAGGAAATTTCAAATTCATATTATCTAGAGTATCAATAATGATCTTTGCCACTGTAAAATTTCTAAACAATTTATTATTGGAGTGAATTATATGCCATGGAATATTTTCAGTACTGCATTTTCCAGCATTTCTTCATATGCTAAAATATATTCATTCCATGATTTACGGCCCTTTATGTCACTTTCTGAAAACTTCCAATGTTGGTTTGGATCATCCATTCGTTCCTTTAGTCTTTTCTTTTGTTTATCTTTGCTGATATGTAAAAAGAATTTAATTAATCTTACATTATTTTCAAATAGATATTTCTCAAATTCGTTAATTTGATTATATCTTTTTGACCAAACATCCTCTGGTGTCAATTTACGAACTCTTTCCTCTATAACAGATTCATAATGAGATCGATTGAATATAATAATTTCACCTTTGGCAGGAATTTTTTTATGAATTCTCCATAGATAATCATTAGACAATTCTTCCTTGTTAGGTTTTTTAAATGAAAAAGCTTTGCAACTTTGTGGGTTAAATGCTTTCATTGCATGCCTAATAGTGCCGTCCTTTCCCGATGTATCAACCCCATGAAGAACTATAAGCAAAGATTGAGTTTTATCTGCAAATAGTGTGTAATGGAGATTAGACAATTTATTAACAAATTCATTATACAATAGATCTTCAGCATATGTTTTGGATATACCACCTGTATAGTCAGGATCCCGGCTACTTAACTGAGGCTTGGTCATAATTCAAATCTATTTTTTAATACATGCCATATAGCTTAAAGCTAACCCTTGAGATATGATTTTGATTAAAACTGTCCCAAAGATTAGCTCTTGATAGATTAAAGGAATCCATCTACTTTGTTGCACGATTCCTCATTCCCAAATACATTTAGCTAGCATCAACCAACAAATTGTATGAATTGATCCTCCTATAACCAATCTCTAGTTAGACGAGGTGAAATCTTACTAGGCTTTGATGTTATTGATAACTGGGATTCAGAGCTAAAAGAGATGAATAAAGCCAAGGTTGGATTAGGAACCATTTCATATTTAATACCTTCCTCCTTCTGCTTGGATATGCCAAGATATACTTTCATTTGCCATACAGACAAACAGACGGCATTGCACAGGGCCTGCCTACTATATACTCCGCTTAATTAAATAATGATATTTTATTTAACCAATCTTCAATTTTCTTTAATCAGCATGGAAACCTTATAAAAAAATCTACAATGGAATGGTTACTAGATTTGTATTTTCTGAATCAATATCTACAGCATAGAGTAATATTTGGTTATTTGATTTATCAAGTGATCTGTTAACCGATTCTTTGAAATCATTGCTATTGTTTTGATCAGTGGCATTATTAGATAATGATTCTATGTTAATTGACATTAATAAACGTTATCCAGGATACTATTTAAACCATAGTAGTTATAGAAATTTATGTCCATCCAAAACCTTTGCAGAATTGAATGTAATTCATTAAAGAAATAATGACAAATTATTCTACAACAACAGTTATTTGTTAGCCAAACACCTGCTTTGTTGCATGACTCGAAAACGATTAAAACTATACTTCTGTTAGTATATTGATAATCTAATTTATGCTGTTACCGTTATACGTATATCAATAAAACGTTAACAAAAAACGATTAAAATAATCATGCAACAAAGCACATTTACTATATTAAAAAATACATGTTGATAGCTCTAGTAAAACCTCTGAAAATACATGGTCACTGTTTTTGCCAAGTCATATGAGGAACCTTGCTTACCTAAGATCGATATGCGTAACTAGTCTCACTTCACATAAGTGGATGTTCAATGGCATTTATTTTTCCTGCGTTAATAGTATTGTTATAATGATGTCTTGAGTGGCAATGTCAAAATGATCATCATGCAGATTGTATTATATTAATTTATGACATATCAAAATATTTGAAATAAAACGCAATATTGATATATCCACATAATCATTAAGAAATGATGTAGAAAATGATAATGAACCTAGTTGGAAATGGTGTGAAAAGTTCCAAGGATTATTTTATTCAGGTAATGGTACTGACGTCAAATGTCCTGCTGGAGAAGGACACGATAGTTCAGCTAGTTTAAACTATAATTTGCCATTTACATCTTGATGCTACCACTTAATGTCCAGATTAATCGATATTTTTTATTATATATCCAAGACTTGGTCATGATTCTTTTATCTCTTGACTAGATATACTATATATACTAGGTTGCGGCGGTAATTCCGCTAACTTGCCACTGATATTTTATTCATCTTCTGGATTTAGCGGTGTTACCGCCGCTAAATTGCTAACGACATTGTTATCTTCTTCTTTATCTTCTTGATTACCACTGGTTGTTTCTATAAATAGATGTAATGAAATGTGTTGAAACAAGTTATGATAATCATGGCAGCTCATCCAAAACTTACATTTGGAATTGGGTATAGATTTAGCGATAATGTTTGTAATAGGAACAGCAATAGGGATGGTATATCATTTAGATTATGTATTCAAATCTTATCGAAAATTTTTCTGTTTATTTTAGAAATTCATAGTTTGGATATTTATGTTAATTGGTATAGAAACACAATAAGCACATGCTTACATTATAGCAGACCATTGCCATTCAGAGTACTGTTAATTTATTATTATAATTTTTTAGTTGTTTTTCCTAATTGAATGTTCATACTTATTCCTGTGCCGTTTATCCTAACTTTCAACATTGGTTAGCCTTGAGGATAACAATTGCGATTAAAATAGGAATAATGGAATATAATAAGATAGAAATACTCAAAAAACAAAAGTTATTGTTGCAACCATGTGCTTATCTAAAATAATATAAAATATATGATCCATATAATCACTTTTTATCAAGAAAGAAAATATACAATCATTCTGTCGTCAGGTTTTTTCTGAAAAGTAAACTGTTAGTCTATCCTGCTGTTGTTGATGTGCTACTGTTTTGCTGCTATTGCTCTATCCTACCATTATTTAAGGGGATTGAGGCAATGCACCACAACAACAGTGGCGCTAACAGTAAATAAAACATATCAATGCTGAATCTAAGTATCAATAGTCAAGTTCGAGTAATGGCAACCTTTGTATCTTACTGAATTTTATAGCATTTTCCCATATTTTAGCTATTATTAGTAATACATCTATTGTTGATATAATGGTATTTAGTGATATGGATATGGCAAATAATTTTAATTGATATGAAATCCTTACACCTGTTATTATCGAATTTTGCTTGTTGTAACTAGAAGTATGACACTATGAACTTCAAATATTATATGTATTTATCGAACCGAGTAGTAATTATTACATGTTTTTCCATCTCTTCTTTTCTTATATTAGAATCCCATGAATCTTTTCGTTATCTTGTGCTTTTATAAAATAAGGAAATATTCAAGTATATGTCCAACTATAACAACATGCTTATCTATTCTTAGTTCTGAAAAGTTGTAAGGTCATTAAAAGACAAAATCATTAATATTGTAGCAGTTCATCCAAGACTTGTAACTTTTGGTATAGGTCTGACAATCACCTTTGTAATTGGAACAGCAATAGGAATGCTGGACCATAATGCAGCGTTTGCTTCAACTAGTGCTAATAAGCCAAGAAATGTTTAAGTTATAAAATATCACCAGAGATCTAGTTTAACGATTTGATTCTGATCATGGCATAGGTGCTGTAGTAGTAGGATTTTCAATTAAAGATGTATACAATACAATACATATAGGACAGAACTATTGAATGTTTTGACGACTATTTTCAATGCAAAAGTACGTGTGTAAACTAAAGTATGTAAAGAATTGGTTGAAACTGTTTGTTGTAGATTATCACAATAAGGAAATAAGTGTAAGTGAAGAGCCATTATACCATTGATTAACCATAAATAGTTTTACTTTATATAATATTGGCTGAATGATAAAACATGAAAATGGAATTGTAAATTTATTAGAAAAATATTTCATAAAATATCGTTTTACTATTTATCTCAACAAAAACTTGATAATCTCGGGGGCTTTTGGTTTCATTAGTAGCCTATTTGTTGCATTTATATCTGCAAAATATTCTAACGACCACATTTCAATTTCGGTATTAACAATAATGGCAGGATTTATAGTCTATAAAGTAGTTTTTATCATTTTATTTCATCATGATAATAAGAAGAAATATACTAAAAAGTTAACCGGCAAACTAAATCTTTATGTTCTAAAACAAATATTAATTAAAATGATAGTGGCTAGCTCTGTATTTGATATTGTAAATAATTTGTCTAGGTTCTTTATTTTACTTGAATTATTGAAAAATCATTTTAATCTCATACAAGCTACTTTAATATCATCTGTTGTTTCTTCATCTTTTTCTTATTTGGTCATAAACCTAATAATGAAATATATTAACGTATTTGATTCTAAGAAAAAAAAATTATTTTAAATTAGTTTGGTTAATATCTGATGAGTGTTTAAGTTCTTCTCTAATAGGCAATATTAAGAAACCTTTCTTTCTTGTCTATTTTTTCAGATATCATTTGATTAATTTTATTATCTGTTGCGCCAAAAAGAGGATAATCACTGATTAGAGAAATCATCATTTGATTTTCATAATAAGTAATATGTCTTTGCGATCTTTTTTTGGCTCTGCTAACTTAAGATAATATTTTTATTGTATTGGATAATTGTACTGCTTCCACACATGGTTGACATTTTAGCTTCCTAACATAGTTGACACTCTAGTCTTAGAGTGTAATAATAATGGATATAATTGAAAATAGGTATAAATTGATAATTGAATCAGAACGTTCAGATAAGAGCATTTCAGATATTTGTACTGCGTTTGGAGTTTCAAGACAAACTTGGTACAAATGGAAGAGACGTTATAATGTATATGGTATAGATGGATTAAAAAATCAATCAAAAAGGCCACACAATATTAAAAATGTAAAGGTAACCAAAGAACTGCTCTGTCGAATAACTAATTTGGATACAACCAATTAGACTAGTATTGCATCATGCCATCATCTTGTCCATAAACAAGTTATAGATCGATGCCTTTAACATCAGCTCATTTACGATGCTGTTCCACTTTACAGAAGACACG
>JAICXY010000114.1 GCA_025934495.1 Candidatus Nitrosocosmicus sp. | reverse complement strand
TTTCGTAATGAAAGACCGAGAAAATAAAGATGTAAAGAATATACTATGTCTTCAATGCTTGTTCTTTTTCTAATTTGTTGTATCATACATTATAAGCAAGGAAGAAATCTATAGCTTTTTCCTTAACTTTACAGAGCCCCTTGGATGCATTAAAATTATGACAGATAATTGGGTCGAAGAAGAATTCGGTCCGGGTGATACAGTAGTAATTCCATCAGGGCATATACATGGATTATTGGAGATGAATCCGCAATAGCAATTGATTTTACTGATATGAGTGAATATACTAATGAAGCACAAAAATAACACTCTATCATTATACATAATATAATAACACATCCAATACAACCATTATTTTACTGATCAAAATCAATGTGCCGATTACTTTCTAAATTATCAATACGAATATTTTTGAAAAACTTTACTATTTTATATTGAAATTTGTATTTATTTTGATTTTCCTTTAAATGGACATGAAAGATGATGATAAAACCCCACCCCACCCCCCATAATTAATCGATTCTGGATCGTCTAATGTATATTTAAAAAAAAGATTAATGGGATTAGCAAGAAGATTCGCAATCGTAATCAAATCATAATTTTAAGATGATTTCATAGTTGAAATATTTAAGAATTGGGATTTTATAGATTATATCTTTATAATGAAGTGTTGTAATGAATTACAAAAAGTTAGTTTTAGAATTGATTTGGGTTGCATTTTAAAATAAAAAATTTAATATTTTATTGTTATATACATGTACGAATTGGTGGATTTATCTCTAGTGCTTTATCATAACAGGCAATTGCCTCGTCTTTATATCCTAGATAGTATAGTGATAAGCCCTTTTTATAATACGCATCAGCATTCATTGGATCAATTTCCAGGGCTTTATCGTAACAGACAATAGCATCTGCATATTTTTCGATGGTTGATAGTGATAAGCCCTTTTTATAATACGCATCAGCATTCATTGGATCAATTTCCAGGGCTTTATCATAACAGGCAATATCATTATCGCCATTTTCAATGACTGATTTTGTAGAATCTGTAGAAACATTGTTTGATACTTTTTTGTAAATCGATATATTCTTAACCTCTCGGACTATTCCTTCGATTTGCTTTTCTAATAGTTTTTTCTGATCAAATGATATCTGAACATCATTTAATTGATCATTTAGTAATTTTATAAGGCCTTCGAGAGAATTCTTAAATGTTGGTTCAAGGTCATCTAAATAATTTTTGTTGATATTAATTATCTCTTTTGTAGTACTATCAATTAGATTAAGATCTTCATTTTTGTTCTCTGTATCTAAGGTAGTATTTTCGTGTCCATCAGAAAAACTAATCTCATGACCTTTATCCATTTATTGTCAATCTACGTAAATATCTACAAATATTTAACTTTTATAAATATAAATTAATATAATTAGGTTGTTTTCAATTTTTAGATAAAATATGACATAAAAACCTAACAAATTGTAAATCTTTTAATTTACAAAGGATAAATTTTTTAATCTTAAATGATTTAATATTTATTAAAATTTATTAGGTAAAAAATTTTTGTAAAAATAAATCTTTAAAGTATTCTTTTTTTAATTTGTATAAAATAGTTAGATATCTAATTACTTGATCTTTTACTACCTATCTTAATATATTTCATATAATGATATTTCTAAACTTTCTAATTTGCAATGATGCTGAAGACCGTTACAAACCCTTGAGCCTTAAGAAACTTTGGAATATTAAAATAATCTGATCTATGGTCTTTATTTTGCCAGCAATTATACTGCATTTGTTATTTTGGATTCGACTAGTTTTATAACCATGTAAAGTTAATAAAAAATCCTCTATTATTAATTATTTCCAATTTGCCAATTTGCTGGTTAACTTTTTTGGTATTATTTATCCCTTAGGTTCATTATATTGAATTTTGTTGATATTTACAAAAACTTCATAATTGGATACAATTTTTAATCTTCCACATTTTTTGCAATTCTGGCAATTGCGTCTACAGTTCCTTTCAGTATGTGTTTTTTTACAAAAATTGTAAATATGTTTAATAATCCTTTCATATGTATATCCCATACAACATTAATTCTTGTTATGTTTTCATCAAGTTTTTCCAATGTTATTGTTTTCCGACCAATCAGCGGGCCTTCAACCATTTCTATTGTTATTTTATTTTTATTATATAGAGATACTATTTCTTTACATTTATAATTCTTAAATGATATTATGACTTCTCTTTCGATCGTATTTCCTTCTTTTTTAATATTCTTTATAGACCTTGTACCATGCCAATATTCTGGATCCTTGTCTACATTTGATATTATATCCCATATTTTATCTATAGGTGAATTGATTTCCCTTTTAGCTAAAATTACAGTCATAATTATGATCGAGTATATTTGGTATTTTAATCTCTGCAACTACTGCTGTTATTGCTCAAATAGTGGATGTAAAAATCTTTGTGGAATTATCAATTAATAAAATAATAAAGTATTTATTTCATCAAAGGTAAATAAAATTGATTTAAAATAGGTAAACGAAAGGTTTTAAATGAAGCCCATTTAAAGGAATTAGTTATGCCCCATGAAGGGGAGTTATTTGGCAGAGTAATAAAGTTAGTTGGTGGAGATAATATAATTGTTAAAAGTAATGATGGAAAAGTTAGAACTTGTAGAATACGTGGAAAAATAAAAAGAAGGATGTGGATAAGAGACAACGATCTAGTACTAATTGCACCATGGGATTTTCAATCAGATAAGGCAGATATTATTTGGAGATATATCAGTGCTCATGCTGAAAAATTAGATACAGAAGGACATCTTGAAGGATTAAAATAATTTTACTTAATGTTCGTTAAAATATGCTTAATGTACCCCGCCTCTGACCCACTACAAATCATAGATAGCCTTACACTACGTGTAAAAACTCATTGTGCACTCTCTGACGGGGAGTATGAATTATTATTTTTACTCATATTTATCAGTTATTTATTAAATAATTATAGGATCAAACTTATCAAAAAATTTTATGATTATGATCTTTTTGTCAATTAGTTTATATTAGAACTTTTAATCCGATTATACTACCGACATCTATCTAAATTTATACCCATTGTGTATGCATATTATCTAATAAATAGTGAAAAATTTAAAGATAGTAGTAAGAATAATTAAATTCAATTCATACAGATTTCAATTTATTTGAATATTTGCATACTCCTTTCATTGTTGTATTTCTTTCCTATCTATAGTGGTTTTACCATAAAAATGAAAAAGTTAAGCCAAATTAACGTTAATGAAAAGCCGAATTATATTTTGTGAATAAATGCAGATTTGCTACAGATATTTCATTTTTGTTAAATTTAATATTTTAATTAAACTATCCAAATTTATCTGAAAAGCTGAAACTAGTGTCCTTAACTTGAAATTATCAAGCACTTGTGGATGTATTTCGCCTATATTGCCTATTTCAATTTCATTTAATAATATTTTAGCAGAGTGACCATTAATATAATATTCAAAATTAAAACCAGGAGTATTGATGTCTTTATTAAAACAATACCTTATTAAGGATTCTAATACTGATTTAATTTGAGTATAATCTGCATTATTATGGGCTATAGTAGCACCTAAAAACCACTCTTCTTTAACTTCAGAATTTTGAATTTGAAATGTTTTTCCTATTTCAAAAAGCTTTTGAGGATATTTTTCATGAATATTTTTAGCCAGGGTAGACATTATAGATGGAATTAAAGAATTTCTTAAGACTTCAAATTCAGAATTTTTAGAATCCCCAATTCCAACTAAATTATTATTTTTTTCTTTTAAAAAAAAATCATCTAAAATTTTTCTTGAAATAATATTTGTGTTTATTATTTCGATATATCCTAGACCTATTAAAATTTCTCGGATATTGTTGAAAATCTTAGAATTGATGTGTTTTTTTCCGGAAAAGTATAAAGCAGGTGGAGACGAAGTATTGAATCGATAAATGCCATAACCAATTGCAACTTCTTCTGATATATCGATAGGATTAAAAATATCGATTCTATAACTAGGAACAATACACTCGATATCATTATCCATATTTTTTCCCGAACATCTACTTTTTTGCAGATATTTAATTATATCTTCATTAGATAGATCAAGCCCGAGGATTTTGTTGATATAATCCACAGGAACTATCATTTTCAATGGATTTAAACTAGGTGCCTTGATCATTCCTTCAAACGGTGAATATGATCGCATATAATAAATTTTAAATCCCATATCGTGTAACTCAAAAGATAGAATGGATAGAATATCGTGAGCCGATTTAGTTGCTGTAGATGTTACTTCGATTAATAAATTTTTTGTATTTGTAGTTATTTTTGTCATATCTCCATTTATAATTGGAGGTAAAGATATCACATTTTTTTGTGAATCAAATAATAATGGGAATTTATCATAATTGTTGACAATGTAACCATAATCTTTTCCTGTATCTAAATCATTTAAAATATTTTCGATTGTAAATTCACTTTGTTTATCTAGAGGTATAAATGAAAAGTCCTTAGAAACTGTAGTATATTCCAATGGAAATACAATATGATCCAAATCATGGATTCCGATTGAAGCTTTTTTTCTTTTTCTTCCTACCCCGTTGTGAAGGTCTTCTTGCATTGAAATTAATTGTGAAATTTCATATTCATCAAGGTAATTTTCCCTTTTAGCAACAAATCCATAGATAATAGGTCTGATCTCTGCAACAGTTTTATCAACATTGATTAAATAGCTTGATTCTTCTATATTTTTAATTATTGGCAAACCTGTCTCTATCTCAAACAGGCCTCTCAAAGCACGTAAGATTCCATTTTCTGATGCAAAATCGGGCCTATTTGGGTTGAATTCAACTCTAACTATCTCATCTTTCTCATCAATTCCTTCAATGTCTAGACCAATATATGGCAACTTTTCTATGATCTCTGTTAATTGGATATTGGGAAATGAATTAGATAGCGAGGATAATCTAACTTTTACAACAGGCATTTTGGGACACCTTTTAACCAGGAAAGATTGTTATAATATAATTCTCTTATATCGTCCAAATCAAATCTTAGCATAGCTAGTCTTTCAAAACCACCACCCCATGCAAGGACAGGATTTTTGATTCCCAATGACAATGTAACCTCGGGTCTAAATATCCCCATGCCAAATAATTCGATCCATTTATCAAATTTATCATTATATACCATAGATTGTAAAGAGGGTTCGGTATAAGGAAAAAAGGTGGGCCAAAACTTTATTTTTTTAATACCCAATTTATTATAGAATTCGGTTTGAATTCCTATCAACTGTCTTAAATTTGCATTCTTGCTCGTAAAAATTCCCTCTATCTGATGAAATTCTACAAGATGTTTAAAGGATACTTTTTCATTTCGAAAAACTCGCCCAATTAAAAAAACTTTGTCTTCGTCCGGTTTTTCTTTGACAAGATATTGTATTGTTACCGGGGTAGTATGAGTTCTCAATACATACGGTTTTGATTCTGAAATATTCCATTTGTAATGCCAATTATTCTCATGAATCTGAGAAACACTTTTAAGAATATCGGTGTCCGGTAATGGCGCTGCAAGAGTTTTTGCAGAAGTTAAGTAGAATGTATCTTGCATATCTCGAGCAGAATGATCCTGAGGAATAAATAACGCATCAAAATTCCAAAAAGATGATTGAGTTAAATTTCCATCAATTTCGCTAAAACCCATACCTATCAATATCTCTTTTACTTCATCGATAAAATCTATTAATGGATTTTTTTTACCATAGGCCAATAACGGTAATGGTGCTTCCACATCAATTTGTTCAAATTTCAAATTTCGCCATCCATCATTAATTAAATGTTCCACTGCAAGTTTTCTTTCTATATCTTTTCCATTATCGGAAACAGTATCAGTTGATAGTTTGTCAAAAATAGAAATACCCAAATTAGTTATAATATATTTTTTATTAGTTATTTTTTTGATGTCCAAAATGTTAGGTCTTTTTTTTAATATTTCAAATGAAGTATTTTCAGAATTATTTAAATTGGAAAGTAATAATGAATCCGATTTGATTAATTTTTCTAAAAGTTTTTCTTCATTAGATAAAAATTCGGATTCGGGTAGTAAAAAGATAGAATTATTTTCTACATTAATCCAATTATTGTTTTTTCCAAATTTTATAGCTGCAAAAACTTCTTTATTGTTATCGAATTCTATGTCTTTAATAATATCTGCAATATTATTATTGCCTTTCTTAATGCAATTTACTAGTTTCCTTTCTGGAAGTACAAATCCATTATTTTTTAAAGTTGATTTGTTTTTTAAATATATTTTAACATCCGATTTATCTTCAATCAATATCAAATTTTTAAATTTTAACCACTCTATTCCTCTTCGTATCTGATCAATAGATAATCCACTTTCTTTAATTAATTGATTATCTGTTATCCATTTTTCTTTTAAAGGGTATAATATCGAAAGAATCCTTTTCTCGATTGGATGCAAAGAAACAATTGACTTACTTATTAAATCATTTGCCGATTCGGGATCGCTTTTATCATTACTTACATTCTTACTCAAGTCAATTAGAAAAATTAGGCAATTATTTTTAAACGTTTAAACTTTGGGTATACATAGTTTTTAAGATGTTTGATGGAAATAAAAGCATTTCATTTGATAATACTGATCAAAATATACATAATCAAATTTCTGTAGGTAATTCCAATTTTACTGTAACTCCATGGGAGGTAGAGGGGAATATTGATTATAACAAATTAATTGAAAAATTCGGTACACATGCTATAAATGATGAAATAATTAAAAAAATTGAAAAGATAACCGGAGAAGTACATCCTTTTCTAAAAAATAGATATTTTTTCTCTCATCGTGATCTTGATTGGGTTTTAGATGAGTATCAAAAAGGAAATAAGTTTTATCTTTATACCGGTAGAGGACCTTCGGGTCTTGTGCATTTGGGTCATTTGATGCCTTGGTTATTTACAAAGTATTTGCAAGATAAATTCAATGTTAAATTGATCTTTCAAATAACAGATGATGAAAAATTTCTTTTCAACGACAATAAAGATTTAGAAGCTATAAATAAATTTACTTTTGAAAATGTTTTAGATATTATAGCAATAGGTTTTGATCCAGTTAAAACTACAATAATAATAAATACAAAACATATCAATTATCTATATCCTTTATCTATTGAGATAGCAAAAAGGATTACATTCTCAACTGCAAAAGCTGTTTTTGGATTTTCCAATTCTTCTAATATAGGAATGATAGGATTTCCACCGATTCAAAGTTCTCCATGTTTTCTTCCTACTATAATAGAAAAAAAATTGACTCCTGTATTAATTCCTGCAGCAATTGATCAGGATCCTTATTGGAGAATAACAAGAGATGTTGCTGAAAAGATGGGCTATTACAAGCCTGCTCAAATTCACAGTAAATTTATCCCCGGTTTAATAAATAATGAAAAAATGTCTTCATCTAAACCAGAAACTGCCATATTTACAATAGATGAGCCTGAAAAGATTGAAAAAAAAGTGAAAGATACCTTTACTGGAGGACAACCCACGGTAGCTTTACAAAGAAAGTTGGGAGGAAACGCAGACATTTGTCCTGTATTCTGGTATTTAAAATATCTTTTTGATTCTGAAGGTGAATCTATTGAAAGATATGCCAATTGTAAAGGTGGGGAACTATTGTGCGGAGAGTGTAAAGGAGATCTAATAAAAAAAGTTAAACCATTTATGAGTAATATTCAAATAAAAAGGGAAAAGGCAAAAGACATGATTAAAGAATACACTATTGATGGACAAGATCTTGATGTCTAGCATGAATGATATTTAAAATAAGTATATCCCTTAATATCTGATTAAAAGACAATAGATTGTTATAATGATTGTAAAATTTATTTGTGAAGATGGGTATGAGGCAGAGAAGCTATCCAGTATCTTTTCGATTCAAAAGGATGATACATTATTTGTAACAGAAGTAGTTAAAGTAATTGAAAATGAGTTGATAGTAAAATTAAAAGATGGTTCTCATCACAGTATTTTATTCAAGGATCAGAATAATGCTCTAATGTTAAAAAAAACATTTACTGACTTATCATTAACCAAAAAAAAAGTAATTTCATCATATTATACCGGCAATGAAATGGTTATTGATTTACAATGAGTTACGTTTTAAATTAAATCTTTGTTAAATTCATCTATTATTATTTGATACACTTTTTCAAAATATAGGGAGGTGGAAAAGGGCATTAAAGAAATATAGTCTCTTATTGTTTCTAAAACTAAAGGAACAGCCCTTTTTGAAAGATGGATATCGAATTTCATCCATAATAATCTATCCTGAGTAAATGTGATTTTTTCCCCCAACTCTTTATTACACATATCTTTGGCTTTATCTTCAATCCGTTTATACCAATAAGCTAAAACATCTGGATCTAAACCTTCATTTAAACCGCTAAGGTTATCGCAGTACTTGGTTATCAATCCATCTATTTTATTTTCCTTTGTCATACAATTGTTTTTTATGAAAAAAATTTATTTGGCAATATCAAAAATATTTGATAAAATAAATCTTATTTATCCATTATTTTAGAACCATTTATATCTATTTCATTAGATCTTATTCTGCTTGAGGAAATGGGTAATCCATCATTAGCTAATATCATTTTTACTGAAATTATATCTATTATAGGCAAACCTAATTTTATTCTAAGGGGATTGATTGTTTTTCCTTTTTCTTCTGATTCCTCACTAACCACCAAACAATCTATTTTATTTGAAGTCATCAAGGGCCCAAAGTGATCAACTAGTCTTGTAATTTGATAACTATTACTGCCTATCTCATTTTCAATAGTTTTTTTTATGTTTCGAACTCTGATATAGTAGTGATTCTTGATTTTCTTTTTTAATACCGACCTAACGAATTCATCACTTGTTACTCCTATTACAACAAAATGCCCAACTTTAAATGATTCTTTTAATAGTTCTAAATGTCCCCGGTGAATTATATCAAAAGTACCTCCTAAAGCAACCTGGTTATATTTTTTCAAACTATTGCTTTCTACAAAATTGATTTGAAATATAAATATTTAGCATAAATTGAGGTAGTGCAAAGTTAATGCAAAATCTATACTGATTTCTATCTTATCTATTATACATGATGTCTCAGACAAGAAAGAGATCAAGATTTTTTTATTTTGTTTGTTCTCCATTTTATATCCTTGGTTTGTAATTGTGGTTATATATAAAGCGCTACTATTTGTATAAAATTGTTAAAAGAAACCTTATTGTAACTAGGATGGTTAAAGAATTACAAAACGGAAGATTGTTATTCCATATAAAGTTTTTGCGACCATTTTTGATGTGACTCCTCGAGTTGATTCCAAGTATGATTGGTTGTATATGGTCATTGAGATAGAAGGAAAAGTTCAAGTGGGAAATTCAAAAGAACAATATATATTTTAATAGCCGGGTAGTTTTTATCGGAAATTATTTTAAAATATGGCAATACTCCATCTAAAAAAAAATGCGGTGTACTGCCAAGTATTCATCTTAAGATTATCTATCTTTGAAATTAAAACATTATCCGCTGCATATTTATATTCTATTAATGAGAAAAGTAGTAGCGAAAGGACGAACATTTTATCAAATATCAAACCGAATGTTTGATGATTCATTTTTCATGCTCTGAAAAGAAAGTAAATTAAAGCATGAAAAACAATGTCTGCTCTATTTTCTGATTATAGTGAAAATAAAAATATTTCAACTATAGTGCCAAAAGGTTTTAATAAATTTTTAAATATCCAATTTACAAATGATCTTATATTGTCATCAACAATTGCCGAATATATTTGTGAAGATTGCGGATCTTCATTATTCCATGAAAATCCTACTACTTTTCAAAGCATAAAAGAAGTTCATTCACAATTATGTCCAGTAAAAAGACAAAAAATATTAGCTAACGCTGAAGCAGAGAAATTAAAGAAGTTAGCATCGGAAAGAACTGTAACTCCCGTTCTTTCCACCCAAACTGCTTCAAATGCTGGTCCTCAAGTTTCAGCAACCACTTCACCGGTCTCAGCAGAAGTTATTGGTGCTCCTTCTACAACAACTACATCAGGTTTATCAGGCGATACCACAATCTCGTTAACCGGTTCTGGTACAGGTTATTCTACAGCTGAAGGACCAATTGATATGGGTTTTAAATCAAAGAGACAACCTGCTGGCAAGTTTAAAGGGATAGAAGTATGGGGTCCATACGATCCACCAGGGCAGTTAGGAATATGGGGAACGGATGTCTGTGTAGACTTTGATATATGTATTTCAGATGGTGCATGTATTGATGCATGCCCTGTAAATGTTTATGAATGGTTGGATACTCCAGGTCATCCAGCATCAGAAAAGAAACCTTTTATGATACGAGAAAAGGATTGTATATTTTGTTTAGCGTGTGAAAACGTTTGTCCTCCACAAGCTATAAAAATATTTGTA
>JAICXY010000034.1 GCA_025934495.1 Candidatus Nitrosocosmicus sp. | reverse complement strand
ATCGAGGGTTAATTTCTTATCTGATTCATTTTTAGGGGTGATCTCTAAAAATTTAGAAGGTTTGTCATCAATTAATACTGTAAATTTATTATCTTTGTTAGATTGAGTTTTAGAATCAAGTATACTTCTTGGAATTTGAACAATTATGGTATTATTATTAGGTTTTATAGGATTTAGTATTAATATTATAGAGTTTTTCTCTTTTACATAAATTGCATTATTAAGGATGCTTTTTTCTTCTGAATAAAAATTAATTGGAACAAATAATTTATTATTTTTTAAGTAAAAGAAATTGCCTTTTAAATTCTGTAAATTTGAATGTGTGAAACTTTGATTTGTGATAGAATTTTGTTTTGTTTCAACGCCGTTTAAATGTGATTTTGAGCTGTTATCTGAAAAACTGTTTTTTATACTGATATTGATAAAAATAATTAATAAAATAAAAGATATGATTAAAAATATATTTTTTAAATTACCGTAACATTTTATTATTTTTACCAACTATTTTATATATGGAGAAATAAATCCTATAAAAATTCTTTTGACAGTTACGCCCGTCTGCTTTTATTGTATTCTTGAATTATATTATCTTTGCCTATTTTTTATGGAAATTTCATTGAAATGTGTTTGATTTCTCTATAAACTTTACAAATATATTGCCATAAAATTCTATGGGAAAGTACTGTTTCAATCAAAATATGATACGCCATCAGACTACCTTTATTTGTTATCAAGTATAATACAGCCTCATGTATCTATTCAATAAATCTAATTTGTTAATGTGATGTATTTTAAAATTATTATTTATTTATAAATAATAATAAAAAATTAGAAACCTTTTTTAAATAATTTCAATTCTGAATAGTGGCAATTTTTAAAAGCCTGTTTAATTCAATTACTTGAAGCATTGAATAATATAGTAATTTTTAAACATAATATCTGAATATTATGTTGTTATACAATGGAATATATATGTATATGATTAATATATAATTCAATCTTGAAGTTTATTTTATTTTTGTTATCTGTTTCAATATCAAAATCGGAGGTTAAATACATTGTCTACTGAAAAAAAAGACATTAAAATTGTTGACCATATTTATCAACCTAAACATGAAATTTTATCCAAAGATGAAGCTGATTTAATTTTTAAAAAATTTAATTCAAAACCCAGTCAACTTCCATACATTATGTCATCTGATAAAGGAATACAAGGGTTGGATGCTCAACCCAGTGATATAATCAAAATAACGAGAAAGAGCTCTACTGCAGGTGAAAGTGTATATTACCGTTATGTAGTAGAAGGTTGATGTAGGTTGGTTATGAGTTATAATATTAATTCTTCTACAGACATGTGGCCAATAATTCATGATATTCTCCGACGTGAAGGGGTTGCTAGACAACATCTAAATTCCTATAATGAGTTTACAGAAAGGGGATTTCAAAGTATTATTGATGAAGTAGGTGAAATAGAAATTGAAACTGCTGAGTATCCATACAAAATTAAATTAGGCAAAATAAAAATACAACAACCTCGAATTATGGAATTAGATGGATCTATAACTCATGTTGCTCCAGTTGAGGCCAGATTAAGAAATTTAACTTATGGTTCTCCAATAATGCTTGAATGTAGTATTGTTGAAGAAGGCAAAACCTTGGAATCTCGATTTATTCATATTGGGGATATGCCTGTTATGGTAAAATCTAATGCTTGTATGTTAAATAATTATTCTGAAATGAAACTCATAGATGTGGGAGAGGATCCAAAGGATCCTGGTGGTTATTTCATAATTAATGGTTCTGAAAGAGTTATCGTTGGGTTAGAAGATTTATCATATAATAAGATTATTGTAGATATCGAAGAAACTTCTGGTACAGTTCTATATAAAGCCAAGGTTTATTCTTCTATTGTAGGATACCGTGCAAAATTGGAACTTATTATGCGTCCAGATGGATCAATTGTTTCAAAAATACCTGGTTCTCCTGTCGATATACCTTTAATCATTTTGGTAAGGGCATTGGGTCTTGAAGCCGATAAGGATATAGCAAATGCTGTTTCTCTAAATGATGTAATTCAGGACGAATTAGAGCCATCGTTTGAAAAATCGGGGGAAGTGGTGACTAGTAGGGATGCGATTGTTTATATAAGTAAAAGAATTGCTCCCGGTATGTTAGAAGAATTTCAAATCAAGAGGGCCGAAACTCTTTTAGATTGGGGTTTATTACCCCATCTTGGAAAAAACCCAGATAATCGATATGAGAAAGCATTATTTTTGGGAGAATCTGCGTGTAAATTGATAGAATTAAATTTAGGTTGGATCGAAACCGATGATAAAGATCATTATGGTAATAAAGTAATAAAATTTGCAGGTCAAATGTTAGCCGACCTTTTTAGAACCGCCTTTAGAAATCTTATTCGAGATATGAAATATCAACTAGAAAGGTCCGGCCAAAAAAGAGGAATTAATGCTGTTGGAGCAGCAGTTAGACCCGGAATTATTTCCGATAAATTAAACAATGCAATAGCTACGGGGAATTGGGGACGAGGTAGAGTTGGTGTTACTCAGCTTTTGGATAGAACCAATTATATGTCTACTGTAAGTCATCTTAGACGAATTCAATCCCCATTAAGTAGAAGTCAACCGAATTTTGAAGCTCGAGACTTACATGCTACACATTTTGGAAGGATTTGTCCTTCTGAAACCCCTGAGGGTTCTAATTGTGGGTTGGTTAAAAATTTGGCATTATCTGCGATAATATCTGTAAGTGTCCTTTCTTCTGATGTTATAGAAAAAATGTATGAACTAGGTGTACAAAATGTTAATGAAGCCAACGATGACTTGAAACAAAAAGGTACTAGAGTTTTTGTGGATGGTCGGTTAATTGGATATATTGAAGATGGTAGACATCTATCTAATCGTCTCCGTACTATGAGACGCTCAGGTAGAATGCATCCTCATATGGGAATATATTATTATTCCTCACTAAATGATAACGCTACAAAAAGATTGTACATTAGTTGTAATTCTGGAAGAGTTTTGCGACCTCTTTCCATTATAAAGGATGGTAATGTATTATTAACTAGGGAGATCCTTGAAAAAATATTAAAAAAATTCTTGTCATGGTCAGATTTACTTTACATGGGAATTGTGGAATTAGTTGATGCAAATGAAGAAGAAAATTGCTACATTGCAAGCGAGGTAAAGAATTTGACTACTGAACATACTCATGTCGAAATATTCTTATCTGCAATTCTTGGTGTAGGAGCTTCTATCATACCTTATCCTGAACACAATCAATCTCCAAGGAACACCTATGAAAGTGCTATGGCCAAGCAAAGCCTTGGGTTCTCGACTCCTCTTATGAACGCTAGTACCTATGTTAGACAACATTTTATGTTGTATCCTCAAATGCCTGTAGTAAGCACGAAAGCTATCAATTTGCTCGGTCTGGATGAGCGTCCAACTGGACAAAATTGTGTGGTTGCAGTTTTACCATTTGAGGGATATAATATCGAAGATGCTGTAGTGTTTAGTAAATCTTCTATAGATAGGGGTTTGGCTAGAACTTTCTTTTATCGTGTATACGAAGCTGAAGCCAAACAGTATCCTGGAGGTATGAAAGATATTTTTGAAATTCCATCTTCAGAGGCTAATATAAGAGGCTATCGTGGAGAAAAGGCCTATCGTTTACTAGAGACTGATGGTTCTATAATGCATGAATCTGTTGTAAATGGGGGTGATATTTTGATAGGTCGTACGTCTCCTCCGCGATTCATGGAAGAATATAAAGAATTTGAGGTAAAAGGCCCATATCGAAGAGATACCTCCATTGGCGTTAGGCCATCTGAAAGTGGAGTTGTGGACACAGTCATCATGACTCAATCTGTAGAAGGGGGTAAAATGTACAAAATTAGAGTAAGGGATATGAGAATTCCAGAAATCGGCGACAAATTTGCATCAAGACATGGTCAAAAAGGTGTGGTTGGAATGCTTGTAAATCAGGAGGATCTTCCATATACTAGTGATGGTGTTGTTCCTGATGTGATGATCAATCCTCATGCATTTCCATCTAGAATGACTGTTGGCATGTTTATGGAATCACTTGGAGGAAAAGCTGCATCTTTGAGAGGAAAAATAGTTGATGGTTCTGCATTTTTGGGCGAAAAGTTAAATGATATTAAAGATGCAATGGAGAGCTATGGTTTTAAACATAGCGGAAAAGAGACCATGTATGATGGAAGAACTGGAAAGCGCTTTCCTGTTGATGTGTATATAGGTGTTGTGTATTATCAAAAACTTCATCATATGGTTGCTGATAAAATCCATAGTAGGGCCAGAGGACAAGTTCAAATGTTAACCAAACAACCTACTGAAGGTAGGGCAAGAGGTGGTGGTTTGAGATTCGGGGAGATGGAACGAGACTGTTTGATTGCTTATGGGGCCTCCATGATGCTAAAGGATAGATTGTTGGAAGAATCTGACAAAGCTGAAGTAAATATATGTGAAAGATGCGGTCTTTTAGCTTATTTTGATACCAAACAAAGAAAGTATATATGTAGAGTTTGTGGTGATAAAGGAAAAATTTCAAATGTAATTATAGCATATGCTTTTAAGTTATTATTGCAAGAAATGATGAGTTTAAATGTTGCTCCAAGATTACTAATTAAGGAGAAAGTTTAATCTTCTCTATTATAAAGGTGGTTTATATTAAATGAATGACGAATCAATTAAAATTCTAGATGGGATTAGATTTAGTGTACTTTCTCCAGTAGATGTCAGAAAATATAGCGTAACAGAAATAACTGCTCCTGAAACATACGATGAAGATGGTATGTCTGTTCAGGGTGGACTTATGGATGGTAGACTTGGAACTTTGGAACCTGGGCAAAAATGTGCAACATGTGGTAATACTTCTGCAAGATGTCCTGGCCATTTTGGGCATATCGAACTTGCTGAACCGGTTTTGCATATTGCATTTATTGATGATATCCATAAGTTATTGTTAATTACTTGTAGATCATGCAATCGTATCAAATTAAATAATGATGATCTAGAAAAATATAAAAATTTGCGGGATAGTAAAGCTGCATACGCAGTTATTACTCTTGAAAATGTTAAAGATGATATTATCGAAAAAGCCAAAAAAGTAAAAGTTTGTCCTCATTGTCAAAAAGAACAATACGATCTCATATTTACAAAACCTACTATTTTTGTGGAAAAAACTGATGTAGGTGAAAATAGATTATTGCCAATTACAATTAGGGAAAGATTAGTGAATGTTACAAATGAGGATCTGATTCTATTAGGATATGATCCTAAAACTGCACGTCCTGAATGGTTTATTTTACAGGTATTGCCAGTTCCACCAGTTACTGTAAGACCTTCTATTATATTAGAAACTGGTATACGTTCAGAAGACGATCTTACGCACAAACTAGTTGATATCATTCGAGTGAATCAGCGGCTAAAAGAGAGTAAAGAAGCAGGAACTCCTCCATTAATCGTTCAAGATCTTGTTGATTTATTACAGTATCATGTTACCACATATTTTGACAACGAGGTTTCTGGAATACCACAGGCCCATCACCGTTCTGGAAGACCTTTGAAAACAATAACTCAGAGATTGAAAGGCAAGGAAGGGCGTTTTAGAGGCTCACTGTCTGGTAAAAGGGTCGATTTTTCAAGCAGGACTGTTATATCTCCAGATCCAAATTTGAACATTTCAGATGTGGGTGTCCCTAGTGATGTTGCAAAAAAACTTACAATACCTGAAACAGTTTCTTCTTGGAATATAGAAAAATTAAAAAGCCTTGTATTAAATGGACCAAATAATTATCCTGGAGCCAATTATATCATCCGTCCGGATGGAGTCAAGATACGCTTGGAATATGTCACAGATCGCACTGCTATCGCAGATTCTTTAGTAATGGGATTTACTGTAGAGCGCCACCTATTGGAAGGTGATATTGTAATATTTAATAGGCAACCTTCATTGCATAGGATGTCTATAATGGCCCATAATGTTAGAGTTTTACCATATCGTACATTTAGAGTTCATCCTGCTGTTTGTCCTCCATATAATGCTGATTTTGATGGAGATGAAATGAATTTGCATGTTCCCCAAAGTCAAGAAGCTCGTGCAGAAGCTGCGCTATTGATGAGGGTACAGGATCAAATCATATCTCCTAGGTATGGTGGTCCGATTATTGGTGGTATACGTGATTTTATTACAGGTGCATTTTTATTGACTATGGATGACACTTTTTTAACAGCTGATGAAATAGCCAACCTATCTTACTTGGGGGGTTATGATGGACCGTTACCTAAACCTCATATTGAAAAAGATGGTAAATTACTTTATACTGGTAAACAATTGTTTTCTTTATTTTTACCACGAGATTTTAATTTTGTTATCACATCCAAATGGAATAAAGCTTCTAAACGACAGGGAAAAGATGTAGTTATAAAAGATGGTCAACTTATTTCTGGCGTAATTGATAAAGCTTCTATAGGTGCAGAAGAGCCAGACAGTGTGCTACATCGTATTGCTAAAGACTATGGTAACGATGATGCAAAAAAATTTTTAGATTCTATTTTAATTATGTTAAAAACGTATATCACACATAGAGGATTTAGTTATGGTTATTCCGATCTATGGTTAAGCGATGATACTAGAAAAGAAATCTTTGATGTAATTGATAAAACCTATAATAAGATTAACGAGTTAGTTTTACAATATAAAGAAGGTACCTTACCTTTGACTAGAGGTCTGGCTCCTGAAGAAGCTCTGGAACTTTATGTAGTTAATGAACTATCTAGGGCAAGGGATAGGGCTGGTAAAACTGCTGATAGATCATTTCCAGATGATAATTCTGGAGTAATTATGGCTTCTACTGGTGCTAGGGGATCAACATTGAACATTGGTCAAATGACTGCTGCTTTAGGTCAACAATCCATTAGGGGAAAAAGAATAATTAAAGGGTATAGAAATAGGGCTTTGGCCCATTTCAAGCCTGGTGAACAGAATCCTGATTCAAAGGGTTTTGTAAAATCTAATTACAGAGATGGACTAAATCCTATAGAATTTTTCTTTCATGCTATGGGTGGTAGAGAAGGTTTGGTGGATACCGCAGTAAGAACTCAACAATCAGGATATATGCAAAGAAGATTGATCAATGCATTGGAACATTTAAAAGCTGAATATGATTTGACTGTGAGAGACCCACATGGAAATATTATTCAGTTTGTTTATGGTGATGATGGAATCGATCCTGCAAAGAGTGATCATGGCGAAGCTGTAAATATCGAAAGGCTGGTAGAAAGCGAATCATTTGTTGATGAGAATACAAAAGCAACTGAAGGTGAAATAAAAGAAATTCTGGAAAAATATGCAGAAAAAATGAATCCAAAGTTGCGTTTTACCATCGAGAATGCTTTATCTATTCATCCTTTAAGTAAGTCTGGAGTAAAAAAAGTCATTCATAAAATTAGTGATTTATTTGAAAAGGCTATGGTGGAACCTGGAGAAGCTGTTGGTGTTGTAACTGCACAGTCAATTGGAGAACCTGGAACTCAAATGACTCTTAGAACTTTTCATTTTGCAGGTGTTAAAGAAAGAAATGTTACATTGGGCTTGCCACGATTAATAGAATTAGTTGATGCCAGAAAAAAACCTGTTACTCCGACAATGGATATTTATCTTAATGAAGAACATCGTTCTTCTAGAGAAAAAGCCTTGGAGGTAGCAAAGAGAATTATTTTCACTAGAATTTCTGATTTAATTAATAAAGTGGATACCGACTATAGCGGAGCCTTGTCATTTAATTTCTCTGATAAAAAAATAACTGATAGAGGTACTAATATTAACGAAATACATGAAGTATTAAAAAGCTCTAAGAAAAGATATGATATTTCCGTTGACGAAAATAATCTGATCATAAAAATATCTTTGGCCGAAGAACCTGATGCTCAAACACTACTTACATTGAGAAACAAGTTATTGAATGCGAGGGTAAAGGGAGTTCCTGATATTGAACGAGTTACTATTGTAAAACAAAACGAAGAATGGGTAATTCAAACTTCTGGTTCTAATTTAGCCAAAGTAATTCTGGTAGAGGGTGTCGATTTATCTAGGATTGTTACAAATAATGTTTTTGAGATTTGGCAAACTTTGGGAATTGAAGCTGCAAGGACTGCCCTTGTTAAAGAAATAACAAATACTTTGGAAGAACAAGGCCTAGAAGTTGATATAAGACATATTATGTTGGTTGCAGATTTAATGACTTCCAAGGGATATCTTCAACAAATTGGTAGACATGGTATTGCTGGAACAAAAACCTCAGTATTGGCTAGAGCTGCATTTGAAATCACTGTACCTACAATAGCTAGAGCTTCACTTGAAGGACAAATTGAACCATTAAAAGGGGTAACAGAAAATGTGATTGTCGGAGCAACAGTACCTGTTGGCACCGGAATGATTGATCTATATATGAGTGTCAAGGAATAGAAGGTATATGAATGAAAAAAAATTAAAAAAAATACTTAAAGATGCAGGAACAAATAAAAAACTGAAAACAGGTTCCAAAGAAGTATTGCAATCTATAAAAGGAACAAGTCTTATACTGACATCCGGCTCTTTACCTATACCTACGTTGGATAAGGTTAAAAAAATGTCAGAGGAAGGTAAAATTCCGCTATATCAATATCATGGAAATTCCGTACAGCTTGGTCGTCTATGTAGCTTGTCATATAGGACAAGCATTGTATCCTTAAAAAATGTCTCTGAAGACGAAGTAAACAGTATATTAACCAATAAAGAGAACATTTAATTTTATTACCCAATTCAATTTTTCTCTATTATATATTTTGACATATTATTGTAGTTTTTTAATTAATTATTTCTAGTTTTTAGAAAAATAGACTTAAATTGGGCCTAGTAAAAGAGAATTATTTATATTTGAAAAAGTTATTTTTGTGTTATATTAGGTGTGGGTGTATTGAGCGAAAAAATTAAGTTAACTCCTGATGAATTCAGTTATCTCTCTTTATTTCAGACAATTACAACTGCAGTATCTAGAGATTGTATAATTGATGAGAAAATGGATAGAGTTATTTTTGTTGTACATAGGGGTCAAATGGGAATGGCCATAGGGAAAGGTGGTTCTAATATTAAACAATTACAAAATGCTATAACAAAAAAAATTGAATTAGTTGAATATTCTGAAAATCCTATTAATTTTATTAAAAATGTATTTAATTCTGATATGATTCAAGATGTAAAAATTAGTGAGAGAATCGATGGTACAAAGACTGCAATTGTAGTGGTGGATATGAAGAAAAAAGGGATTATAGTTGGAAAGGATGGGAGAAATGTTGATAAAGCTAGAATCCTTGCAAAAAGGTATTTTAATATAACTAATGTTTTAATCTTAAGTCCGGAACAATTAATTAAAAGCGAGAATATGTGATTTGTGTTGAGTAAATCTCCATTAGGATTATTTTCAGGTAGAGTTCTAAAATCAAAAAGAAAACGTCAAAGATGGTCAAACAAGTATTATAAAAGAAGAATGTTGATGCTTGATAAAAAAGCTAATCCATTAGAGGGTGCTCCTCAAGCAAGAGGTATTGTTTTAGAAAAAGTGGGTATAGAATCAAAACAGCCTAATTCCGCAGTAAGAAAATGTGTTCGAGTTCAATTAATTAAAAATGGTAAATCTATTACAGCTTTTCTTCCTAGAGACGGTGCATTAAATTTTGTTGATGAGCATGATGAAGTAATTTTGGAAGGTATAGGTGGTTCAATGGGTGGTGCTATGGGTGATATACCTGGAGTAAGGTGGCAAGTTTTCAAAGTAAATGGTGTTTCACTTAACCAGCTAGTTTTAGGTAAAAAGGAAAAACCGAGGCGATAAAAATGAGTGGAAAAGAACAAATCAATATGTTATTGTTTAATAAATGGGATACAAGCGAAATATCTATAGAAGATATAGGCCTAAAAAATGTTATTCTAATACAACCTTTTATGACTATTCCAATAACTTTTGGTAGACACGAACACCAGCGTTTAAAAAAATCTGAAGTCCATATCATAGAACGTTTGGCAAATAAATTAATGCATTTTGGTAAAAGGTATGCTAAAAATACTGGTAGGATGGGAGGAAAAAAAGCTCGAGTTATTAACGTTGTTAAAACTGCTCTTGAGATTATTTATTTGGAGACTGGTAAAAATCCTGTAGAGCTATTAATACGCGCAATAGAAAATACTGCTCCAAATGAAGATACTACCCGTATTGTTTATGGTGGTGTAGTATATCACGTTTCTGTTGATGTGTCTCCATTACGACGAGTGGACCTTGCTTTGAGATTTATAGCTGAGGGTGTAAGGATTTCATCTTATTCTAATCCTCAATCAATGGAAGAGGTTTTGGCTAAAGAAATAATCTTAGCATCTAATAGTGATATGAATAGCTATGCAATTAAAAAGAAAAATGAGCAAGAGAGAATTGCCATGTCCTCTAGATAATAGATAAATAAGTTTTTATTTTTTTATATTCTTGTTTTTCTTTGTAGAGGGTTTTTTATGAGTGGTAAAGATGATTTTATATTTAAAAAGAATAATCTATTAAAAACATCATCCGGCAGGAAAATTCTAAAAAAAGGAATTATTAATGATAAAGGATATCTTCAATTTAAAAAATACGTTGATCTATCAAAAAAAGAGTATGATGATTTTGTATCTCGTTTTCAAACTGATTTATATAATGTAATCAAATCCGATTCTTTACCACTTGTAACCCATGAAGAATTTATTAAAGAAATAGGAGGTTCGCAAGATCTTAGACTAGAAGCCAAAGATTTTGATATTATTAAAAAAAAATTAATGATAGATAATAATCTATTTGATCGAATAAGAAGAATACTGAATTCTAACTTTGTAAAAATGACATTTCCGGTATTTTATGCTTTATATGATGGCTATGTATCTTTTAAAAAGGACCAAGAACTTCTTAAAAAACGTCTTGATGTTATTGATGGACATCTAATTGCAATAGATCTAAGCGAACCTATGGATAGGATTATTGATAAAGATGAAGATATAAACTATCTTGATGAGTATAAGTTTTTGAACCCTTATATTTTACTTTTAGCAAAACAAAAAATTTCAAATGCAGGAAATGATATATATCGTGAATTTGAAAATGGCTTTAGATCTGCATTAGATGGACAACAATTTGATTATGAAATGAAAGTTGGTATCAGGGATTTGACATATGAGAATCTAGATCAAAGTTATAAAAAATACCGGGCAATACTGGGTACCGCTGGAAAAAATATGAGTCTAAATCAAAAACCACTTTCAGAAATCTACTATATTGGTATGGCAAAAGCTGCAGAATGTGTTGGATGTGGCAATGAAATTCAGGATGCCATTGTTACCAATGGTATTAAATCTCCTTCTTGGCCTTTATTTTATTCTATTACTACTGGAAGTGTTAAAAAGGGTTTTAAATTGACTCTTGAAAAAAGCTATTCTTATCTTTCTGAAGCTAATTCAGCTCTAAATATGCTTGATGATGAATTTGAAATTAAACCTTTCCTAAGTTTTTTATTTTTAACTGTAGGTCATTATAATGAATTTTGGTATCATGATCTTGTATCTAATCGAATGGATCTTTTAACCAAATTTCAAAAAGATATTGATAAGAAAATATTAAATCATAAATCTGTGGATTAAATTATTATGTGGTCTGAGAAATATCGGTTTAAAAATATAGAGCAATTTATTGGCAATGAACAGTCTAGGTCGGATGTTCTTAGATGGATCAAAAACTGGATAAAGGGAACGAAACCTCTTATAATTATAGGACCCCCAGGTACTGGTAAAACATCTTTTGTTACATCATTGGCTAGTTTTTTTAATTATGATCTTGTTGAATTAAATGCGAGTGATTTTCGAAATAAATCAAATTTGGAATCAATAATAAATCCTTTATTAAGTAACAACAGTATTTTAGGGAAGAAACTATTGTTGTTTTTGGATGAAGTAGATGGAATATCTGGAAGAGATGATTCTGGAGGATTAAATTTTTTGATCTCTACCCTGAAGAACTCTAACATACCTATTATTATGGCTGCAAATTCAAAAAACTCTAGGATAAAAGAGATTATAAAAAATAGCAAAATGATAGAATTTTATCCGCTTTCTCCTTTTTCTAGTTACCTTTTATTGCAAAATCTTCTTACGGTTGAAGGTATATCTTTGGAATTGGATCAAAAATTAGTGTTGATTGAAAAAAGTAATGGCGATATCCGATCTTTGTTAAATCTTGTCCAATCTAAATTACAGGGAGATTATGAATCTTTACAAAATAATTCTAAAGTTTTATCTGTAGAGGACTGCGTTAATTTGTTTTTTTCCGCAGACACTGTTTCTCAGTTAAAAAGGGTTTTGATTCAATCTGATATATTGTATTTATCTCCTAAATTTGGTTCTACTCCTGAGGAACGAATGAGGGATATAGTATATGCATTATTTTCTAGTATTGTTGCTAATGAAAAAAAAATATCACTTGTTGATATTGCAAAAGTACTGGATGCACTTTCTCAATTTGATTTATATGTCAATAAAATTTATAAAAATCGAGACTGGCATTTATTGAGATACGCTAATGATATGCTAATTTCAAAATTATTTGATATTACACGAGGACTACCTATAAAATATAGTCAATATAATATCCCATTTCCTTTGATAGGATCGATATTTATTAGAGGTCAATCTACACGAATGGTTGGTAAACTTTTATCAAAGATTTTTCATACAAATTCAAGTGATTTTGGAATGTTTTATTTTTTTCCTTTGTTAACTATTTTAAAAGGTATGCATACTATTCTTTTTTTTAATACTGCTGAAGATGCTAAATTAAATGAGATAATTCTAAAAGAGCAGGAGCGACTAAACAAAAAATAGTAATTTTGTCCCTGCTATCTCGAATTAAGTAATATTTTTATCTTTTCTGTTTCTATGAATTTTGTATCCAGGTGAATAAAGAGAATATTTTGTCAATTAATGATTGGATAAAGATATCTATAAAGTTTAGTGGTACTTGTATAGATTGTAAGAAAAGAATAAATTCTGGAGATTATGGATATTGGTCTAGAAATTCTAAATCTATTTTACATGAATCGTGTTATAATTCTTTGTTTTTACCGTCTTCTGATATAAAAGAACTAAATGGTGGTGGAGGTGGTAGTAGGAGACATATTGATGGAAAGAACAGTAGTAAGTCTGTAAACTTGTATGATGGTAATACGCAATCTGTTGATGCTGATGTTGTTAGTAATGTTGGTGGTAATAGTGTTATCAAAAAAGGAGAGAAGAAGATAAAATGTTATATATGTGATAAATATGTAGATTTCAATAACAATCTTATTATGTCTCTATCAAATCTGGCAAAAAAATATAATAATAACTCCAGTGTTTTCTATTGCTATGATTGTCTTGAAAATTTTAATGATACTGTAATAGAAAATTATAAAAAAAAATTTTTGACTCAATTTTGAAACTTTTCTGCCTGTTTCTTTTCCTTTAATTCCAATGGGATCAAAAGATTAAAATGCCATGGGAAATTTTAAAATATGTTATTGTCAAGCGAATATGAATATGCAGTTAGTAAAAACTTGGCAGAAAAATTCCGTAAATTGCAAGAACTGCAAAACACTGATAAATCTTCTAAAACCGAAATCGATTTTCTAAAAATGGAAATAGAGTCCTTAGAATCATTATATGATAATTATAATTATGGTATGAATTATTTTAGACGTGCACAAGGTGGTCGAGATGGTTTACGTGAAGTACATGAAAAGCTATAAAGAAATAAAAAGCCTCGTTTTTTTTCTTGTGATTAATCAAGATCATCGCAAAGTCTATATTAAATAATATCCGGGATTAAAAACATAATATATGCATGAGGAGAAACTAAAACAATTTTATGAACGTAAAATAAATGCTGAAGCTGGTGGAGGTGAAGATAAAATTGATTCTCAGCATTCTAAAGGAAAATTGACTGCTCGTGAAAGGTTAAACCTTTTATTTGATCCCAACACATTTGTGGAATTAGATAAATTTGTCACACATAGGAGTGATGATCCAGAATTAAAAAAATTTTATGGTGATGGAATGATTACTGGCTTTGGTGCTGTCAATGGTAGGCAGGTATTTGTGTATGTTTATGATTTTACTGTTTTAGGCGGATCATTAGGGGAAATGGCTGGTAAAAAGGTTTCCAAAGTTATGAGTCATGCAATGAAAGTTGGGTGTCCAATTATTGGTATTCTTGATTCAGGGGGTGCCAGAATCCAAGAAGGCGTATCCAGTTTGGATGGTTATGGCGATATATTTTTGAAAAATTCTCTTGCATCGGGCGTTATACCTCAAATAACAGCGAGTATCGGGCCATGTGCGGGAGGTGCAGTTTATTCCCCTGCTATGACTGATTTTGTTATAATGGTTGAAAATGTGGGTCAAATGTTTGTAACAGGACCTGAAGTTGTTAAACAGGTTCTAAGTCAAGATGTTACATTCGAAGAATTGGGTGGGGCAAAAACACATGCAACAAAATCTGGCGTAGCTCACTTTGTAGCCAAAGACGAAATTGATTGCATGGATAAAATTAAAACATTGTTATCATATTTACCGCAAAATAATAGGGAGGAGCCAGCCATTTTTGATATTGATGATGATGATTTAAATAGACTCGATCAAAATATCATCAATATTTTACCGGAAAATCCCTATCATCCTTATGATATCAAAGAAATAATTAAATCAGTGGTAGATGGTGGAAAATTTTTTGAAATCCATGAATTATTTGCAGAAAATATAGTTGTAGGCTTTGCTCGAATGGGTGGGCGTTCTGTGGGTTTAATCGCAAACCAGCCTTTATTTTTAGCCGGTGCTTTAGATATTCATTCTTCTGTCAAAGCAGCTAGATTTGTTCGATTTTGTGATTCGTTTAATATTCCAATTATAACTCTTGTAGATACTCCTGGATATTTGCCTGGATCGGATCAGGAACACAATGGAATTATTAGACATGGAAGTAAGTTGTTGTCTGCTTATTGTGAGGCAACAATTCCTAAGATAACTTGTATTATAGGAAAAGCATATGGTGGTGCCTACATCGCTATGGGTAGTAAGAATTTGGGAACCGATATTAATTATGCTTGGCCTACTGCCGAAATTGCAGTTTTAGGGCCCGAAGCTGCAATTACCATTATGCATAGAAAAAATCTTAAAAATTCAGCTGATGCAATTGAGATAAAGAAAAATCTTGCTAAAGAATATAGAAATAAATTTGCAAACCCATACATTGCTGCAGAAAGAGGTACCATTGACTCGGTTATAGATCCAATGGAAACTCGTCCTATGATAATAAATGCGTTGAATATATTATCAAACAAAAAAGAACATCGTCCATGGAAAAAACATGGAAACATAAATCTATAGACAGAGGTTTTGTAAATGTCAAAACGAATAAATAGTATATTAATTGCAAATAGAGGCGAAATTGCTCTACGTGTAATAAGAGCTTGTAAGGAACTGGGAATCAAGTCTGTATCCATTTTTTCAGATGAGGATACAGGTTCGTTACATGTTAAAAGAGCTGACGAAACATATCACGTTGGGCCTGCATCTCCATCTAAAAGTTATTTAAATATGAATAAAATTATGGAGATTGCAATATCTGCTGGTGTTGATGCGATTCATCCTGGTTATGGATTTCTTTCTGAAAATGAAACTTTTGTTGAATTGTGTGAAAAAAATAACATTATTTTTATAGGTCCAAAAAGCCATGCTATGGAGTTAACCGGAGATAAAATGAAATGCAAAGAGGTAATGAAGAAAGCCGGGGTTCCTACAGTGCCAGGTAGTGATGGGGTAGTTGAAGATGTGGAAGAAGCAGTAGAAATTGCAAAAGACGCACAGTATCCTGTTTTATTGAAATCTGCATTTGGTGGCGGTGGTAGAGGAATTAGACTTGCTACAAATGAGAAACAGTTAAGACAAGAATTTGAGATGGCTTCTGCTGAATCAAAGGCCGCATTTGGCAAATCTGCTCTTTTTGTTGAAAAATTCCTTGAAAAAATAAGGCATATAGAATTTCAGCTAATTAGAGACTCTTTTGGTAATACTAGACATTTATTTGAACGAGAATGTTCAATTCAAAGAAGACACCAAAAACTAATTGAAATGTCTCCATCTCCAATAATGACGGTAGAAAAAAGAAAAGAAGTCGGAGAAATCGCAAAAACAGCTGCAATAGCTGTTGATTATTTAAATGCTGGAACCGCTGAATTTTTATGCGATCCTCAAGGAAATTATTATTTTATTGAAATAAATTCTAGACTTCAAGTTGAACATCCTGTAACTGAATTGGTTACAGGTATGGATCTGGTGAAAACTCAGATCTCCATTGCAAACGGAGATGAAATTACCTTTGAACAAGATGATTTGAAATTAAATGGATGTGCTATTGAATGTAGAATAAATGCTGAAGATCCTCTTTATGATTTTTCCCCTTCAGTTGGTAAAGTACCGTATTGTAATTTACCGTCTGGACCTGGAGTACGAGTTGACACGTATTTATATCCGGGTTGTTTGGTATCTGGATTCTATGATTCCCTGGTAGCCAAGTTGATAACCTGGGGTTCTACATTTGATGAATCTAGAAGAAGGATGATTAATGCATTGGATGAATTTATAATTGACGGAATAAATACAACTATTCCATTGTACAAAACCATAATGAATGAAAATCATTTTATTAATGGTGATTTGTCCACAGATTATCTTGACCGATATTCAATAATTGATAAAATGAATAATGAACTTAAAAATAAGTTTAATGATAATACAAAAGTATTGCCTGGTGTGGCAGCTGTTTTACTATATTCAGAATATGTAAAAAGTAGCAATAATCCTTATTTTAATAAACCCGCAGGTACAAATATGGCAAAAAATTTCACTAGGTCAAATAAAAATAACTGGAAATTCGGTGGTGTTGATAACTAATGGATATTAAAGCGGGCGATCTTGAAAATATTTTTCATGGTGAAATTGTTAAATTTGATAAAAATAATAATTTGATATTACTTATTGATGACAATAAACATACGGTTAAATTAATCAATTTTAAAAGTAATATAATTGAATTTATCTTTGATAATACCTTTTGTGAAGTTAGAGTATTAGAGTCAACTAGTACTGAATTAAAGATATTGATAAATGGAAATCCTTTAACATTACAAAAACATTCAATACTCACCGAAATCCTTGAAAAATCTCCTAGTCGTAGTGGAGCCGGTGGTCCATCTTCTCAAAATTCTATTTCAAGTCAAATCCCTGGGAGGGTGATATCTATTTCAATTAAAAAAGGCGATTCAATTAAAAAAGGTGATAATGTAGTAGTTTTAGAATCGATGAAAATGCAGGTAGCTATAAAATCTCATAGAGATGGCATTGTTAAAGAATTAAGAATAAAGGAAGGTCAAAGCATATCTAGGAATGATGTTGTGGCGATCCTAGGATAATACTTATTTTTACTTTCATTATTCTCATAAAATAATTATCCCATATCCAGAACCACGTTAAATAATACTATTTCTTTAACATATCATATTAGTTTTCATGATTTTTTTTATATGATACAAAACCGTAACAAACTGCTATCAGACTATTGCAACAATATATCTATTAGATAAAAATCTTTTCTAAAGTTTGATTTGCTTTGTTGCATGATTCCTATAATTTCTGATTTTACTATCATCTATTTTGCCTAAATAGATATAATCATGTTATACAATGATGTTTTCAATATCATTTCCTTTATCATATTTTTCAGTTTAACAGAGTAAACATATTCACCATCAAACATTCTCTTTAAACAAGAGAACACCGCTCCTACTATCTACCTATTTCCATAGCTTACCATGCTGTATTTCCATTTTTATAAATCATTTTTCTGTTCTAACACGATAGATTTCTAATAATATTTTCTTTTCCTTTTTTCCATCTTATTCTAGCATTCTTTCTTACTTTTATGCATGGTAGGATTCCATTGTTTCCTAAGTGTCTAAAAATCTCATTGTTATCATAGGCGCCATCAGCAAATAACTTGCCTATTGTTGCTGCGGCTGTTGTCATGCTATCTGATTTTATATTTGTAATTTGCTTTTAGATAGAATTTCTCTTTTTAATATGTCTTTTTCTATTGATATACTATGAAAATCCATCTTTTTGTTAAATTGTGATAAATCTCTAATCTTTCACTTTTGCGAAAAATTTTAATTATATAAAAGATATTTGTCTATTGTTTTTCTTAACCTTTGTTAGAAAAGTCTTAATTATATGCAATATTCAATGTTTGATAGAATAATAATACAAGTGACTTCAAATAAAAAATCGTATAAAGTAATCACTATGCAAAATAACTCTATCCTTGAATTTTTCCATAAAGATTGTCTAAGTGGAATAAATGATGATATTAAAAAAAATTCAATTGATGTTGTTGTGACCTCGCCTCCATATAATATTGGAATAAATTATAATACATATCACGATAAATTGCCTCGAGAGAGATATCTTTTTTGGCTAAAAGAAATATGTTGTACTATCAAAAATGTCCTTAAAGATGGTGGCTCCTTTTTTTTAAACGTTGGTAATAAACCTACTGATCAATGGTTTGCATGGGACGTGGCAAATGTTCTCAGAAAATATTTTGTATTACAAAATGTAATTCATTGGATAAAATCCATAGCAATTAATAAACAAGATGTAGGTAAATATCCGAACGTTGTTGGGGATGTTGCTGTTGGCCATTTCAAACCGATAATGAGTACAAGATTTCTTAATGATTGTCATGAATATATATTTCATTTTACTAAAGAAGGTAAATCTCATCTAGATAAATTGTCTGTTGGAGTTCCCTATCAAGATAAATCAAATATTGGACGTTGGAAACATGCAAAGCAAGATAAAAGAGACCGTGGGAATACATGGTTCATTCCTTATGATACAATCCAAATAAAAAAAGAACGACCTCATCCTGCTACATTTCCTATTAAATTGCCTGAAATGTGTATAAAGTTACATGGGGTAAAAGAAGAAATGGTAGTTATGGATCCATTCTTGGGTATCGGCTCAACAGCAATTGCTTCAAGTCGATTGGGAGTTTCTTTTGTGGGATTTGAAATAGACAAAGAATACATTGATGAAACAATATCACGAATAAATTCTTACATTGGTGTTTATAAATGTGAGTGATGGGTATAATTTAATATATATTTGTTGTATAGTCATGTTACCTTGGAAAACCTATATCTTGAATATACCTAACTCCTTTATGACTAAATTAGAATTATACTATCTATCCAAATTATATGTTATAGATTATATCTTTCCTTTCTAAATTATCATTTAGAAATGCTGCCAAAGCATTATCTTTCTTTTTTACTTTTAGTAAAGATAAGTCATGTTTCAATCTGGAATTGAAGGATGCAAAAGTACAAACCCAGAAATTAAAGAAGAATATTTAAAATATCCTTGTATGCAAAATGATATAATTGCTATAAAAACCTACGGTGAATTGATATGGCTTTAGGTTACTATCAAACTATCAAACTATCAAACCAACAAAAGATCGAGAAATCCCTTCAATTAACATATCAAAATACAAGTATGTTTGTTGTAACAGAATGATTTATGCGAAACATTGTAACTGAATATGACGAATATCCAGCTTCCACAAATGGTGATGGCACATGGTATCCACTCAAGCATGTAGATTCCTAAAGATGGATAATCATATTCATTCTTTGAATTTAGGAATGAAAAGCATTATTGAAAGAACAACTCAGCAGTACATAAAAGATGGACTCAAACTTTGATTGTTACTTTTTCTGTATCCAATAAAAGATTGTAAACTAAAATTTTTATTATTGGTACCAGTAGTTGATTATTATAATAGAGATTTGAATTATTAACTGATTATCTTCATATGGCTGGTGGAACAATAATGAAATATAATGTTTACCTAAAATTACTGGATTATTCAAATTTGGCAATCTTATTAAAAATTGTTAAACTAATTTAAGATGTATTTAAAATAATATTGTTGTTTATCTATTGTCGGGAAATTGCTATTGTTTTCTTGGTTACTCTTTATTGTTGTTGCTACTACTACTACTACTACTGTTGGTACTGTTGTTGTAGTTTTTTATTACTTTGGGTGATAAATAATTGCCTATGTTATACCCCATTTCTCGTAGATACTTTAAGGTCAATTTATAAACTATTTCGTCATGGTTTGCTACTTCCAATATATATTTCCATGAAATTTCATTATTTGTTTGTATTTCGTTGGATAGCATTTGTGTTTTTTTTCTTGCTTCAGCTTTACAATCTTCAAAAGTCTTACCATTCTTATATGCTCGATTCCTTGAATCACACGATATCGGATTTTTCAATTGTTATATAATTACTGTTGTAGTTCATAATAATTTATTTTTATTTGTTGTAGTATTAGAATTTCTTTTTAATCGATAATGTTAAAATATATATTTATCCCAATTCTAAAACCGCCATTATGGAATTTAGATTATGGCAATTGTGTTGATAATAAAACTGATAGAATGCCAATTATCTATTACTTGATTAAAAATAAAAAATAGTTGTTTGTATTTTATATTTGTTAATTTTTATCTTTATCTATTTATAAAAGTTTACTGGGATATTTCGATAGGTTGTTCTTCTTGTCGTACTGAAACCTTTTCAAGTTCGGGTTCCGATTCCCAGTCTTCTTCCGTCTTTTGAATTTTTTTCTTTACTAGTTGTTTTTCAATTTGAAAGTCTGTAAGGTCGCACATAGGTAGTAATTCTACTACATTATTTTATAAAATGTTTTTGTTAAAAATTTTTATATATCTTAATGGAAAAGGGTTTATTCCATATTTTTAAAAAAAACTAAAGATATTCTGAAAATAATATATTTATTGATTGAATGAAAATTAATGAATCAAAATAAAACTTTAAATGCCCTATATTTGTTACTACCGTTTTAAAGAAAAATTACCCATATTTGTAAAAGTTTTTTTTCAATTTTTTAGTTTCATTAATCATACTCCAATTTCCTCAGTTAATTATTTTAAATTGTCTTTTTTTACCTTGCTAGTATCAAATCTATTCGTAGAAGGTATTGCTCTATCGTAATCAGATCGTATGGAATTCTTTTTAACCTTATTTTGAGAGTGATTTTGGATTTTAATGTGGTCTAATGTTTAACTTTCTAGCAGTTACAATTTGCCTATTTTTTCTGTGAAGTTGATGGTTAAGCATTAAATTAATATAAATTTATTTAAAAATGCCTAAGTAATAAATCAGAAAAAGGTTTTTATGTGCTTTTTTATATGGATTGTTAGATCATCATTGTCCTAAATAGTGTATGATTTTAATTGTTTTTTAAATTGTGCAATAACGCAGTTTTCATGTCTTTTTTTTGCGATTATTCATTAAGCTATGATTAATTAAGTTGAAAGAAATATCTTTTTTGGTATTAATGTGATTTACTTTATAACAGTTTGTTGATATTTTTTTATTTGGTTCTCATTTGAATGAGAAAGAGAGAGAGAGTATTATTCTACCGGCTCCGTTAACTTAAGGTAGGTAGTTTATCAAATATGTTATATATGACAATTCTTTATTTTATTTACATTAGTGGTCAAGGGAAAAGGTAATAATCCTAATAGATCAAAAAATGATAATGATTTTAATTATCTAAAGGATCATCAAAGAAATAATAGTGTATCCGGTATAGATGTTACTAAATTAAAGTATAAATACAATGAAAAGACCAAAATTGCTTTGATATCAATCATTGCTTCTGCCTCCTTGGCCCTCTTTAAACTAATAATAGCTGTGGTGACGGGGAGTCTTGGAATCTTATCTGAAGCAATGCATTCAGGATTGGATATAATGGCTGCAATTATGACATTATATGCAATAAGAATGGCAATAAGGCCACCTGATTTAGAACATCCATATGGTTATGCAAAATTTGAAAGTTTAACCAGCCTTGCGGAAACAATTCTATTATTTGTAATTGCTGGATGGATTTTTTATGAAGGTATGCAAAGAATTTTTGTTATTCATAGAGAACCCGAAATCACTATTTTCTCATTTGCCATTATGATTGGTTCCATCATGGTAGATTATGGACGCTCAAAAGCACTCTACAAGATATCTCGCAAATACGGAAGTCAAGCACTAGAAGCTGATGCATTGCATTTTAAAACCGATATGCTGACTTCAGGTATTGTACTAGTGGGTTTGGTTTTTGTTTTTTTATTTGGAATTCCAAATGCTGATTCTTATGCTGCAATTATTGTGGCTGGTGTAATTGTTTATACTTCTCTAGGTCTAGGAAGAAGGACGCTGGATGTACTTTTAGATAAAGCTCCTAAGGGTATCCAAGGCCAAATATTAGAATCCATAACCGGATTTGAAGGAGTAAAAAATGTTCATAGTGTTCGTGTAAGAACTGTGAGTTCTGAAACGTTTGTTGATTTACATATTGCTGTTCCAAGGATTTTTACTCATGATAAAGCACATAGAATAGCAACTAATGTCGAGAATAAAATAAAAGGCGAAATATTGCCAAATTCAGATGTTGTAGTTCATGTTGACGCAGTTGAAGATGATTTAACTGAAACAATAAAAGACAAAATAAGGTTAATAGCTACAAATTACCCTGCTATAAAAAATATTCATTCTCTTTATCTTTCTACCCCTTTTGATCAAAATGTAAAATCCTTAAAAAAACAAGAAAATTCCTCTAATACTTTTGCAGGAGTGCATGATAATTCTAATATATATTTGCATCTTTATTTGGATGTTCAAATAGATAGCATGTTGGATTTAAAAACAGCACATGATATCATTGATGATTTTGAGCGAAAAATAAAGGAAGATATTGCAAGTATAAAAAACATTACTACTCATATTGAAACAGAAATAGATATTGAAAACTCTATAGGGAAAGAGGAAAAAACAGATCAATCTTTTACAAATAAAATAAAGGATATTGCATTATCTGTAAATGGTGTTTCTGATTGTAAAGATATTGCTTTGGTGTTCGCAGGTAATGAAATCCATATTACCCTAACTATTAAATTAAATCCGGCATATATTAAAATGGATAATAATATAAAATTAGAACATGACTCTTTTAATAAAAATTTATCTGTCGTTACTGCGCATCAGATAGCAACCAGCATACAAAATCTGATTTTGGAAAATACTGGAGCTACACGAGTAGTAATACATACCGAACCTGATTGAGACATTAAAAATTACTTGTATGATCCAAATACATCTTAATTTTTTGTATTTTATCTAATATGTTAATTCATATTGTTATATGTAATGCTTTTGAATAATTTTTTCCAATCAATTAATTGTATTCCTTCTTTTACTGTCAAATAAAATTACATTCTAAAAACTGCCACAAATAAAAATAATGAAATAATCTTAATATTCGATTATGTATCTGAAGACATTGGATGCCATTTTTACTTTGAGTCTATCCCAAAATTATCTTTCTGTATATTATGATGCTGCACGATAGGTGTACCAAACCTAATTAGTTCTCTTTTGCTTTCTTTTCATACCTTGTATACTCTTTCTGAATCTGTCATGCCACATCATAAGTTTGTTCTTTCCATACAACTATCCCTCGTTTATTTCTTACAGAATTATTGCTTTTGGTATATCTTCTCTTTCTTTCGCTTGACCTCTTTATTTTATATTGGGTATATGAGGAATATAGCACCGTTTGATTATTCGCTGCCGTGTTGATTTAGAGTTGTATGCGCTATCAAGACATATGTAGGTGTTGTTGATTCTTTCTCTTTCTTTTCTTCTTTCTTTTGTTGTAGATAAGAATACAGTTACATCAGCAGCAGGTCGTTTGATAACTAGATCTCTTGCATAATTACTTCAAACAGCTTTGTGGCCATTGATACATCATTTTCTTGTCCTTTATTGCTTTCATATGCTATTTTATCGCGAAAACCAATACTTTTCAAATCGTTCACTGCCGGCCTTTCAGTACAAGAATTTGATGGTATCTACAAAAAGGAAATAACAAAAAGATATCATGACTGTGAGATAAAGCGTCTATCAAAAAGAAAAGACGGAAAGCGAGATACTGGTGCTATAGGTAGACCTTTCAAACTGGGTGTTAAAGATAGATTTCTAATGCTACTTGTTTACTATCGTCTTTACATGACCTATACTCTAGCGGGCTTTCTCTTTGATTTGGATAAGTAACATATGTAGATCTACAAAAGATTGAATCCTTGATAGGACAATGCATACCAATTCCACAAAAGAAATACAACATCACAAAGAGGCTCCTAATAGTGATGAGGTTGAACAATATTTTCCTAGCTTTCTATCTTTCATAGATTCGACAAAACAGCAGCAAATTCTACGGCCTGTAGATAATACCAAAAGAAAGATGTACTATTCTTGAGGCAAGAAGAAAAAACATACTATAGTAAAGATACATCTTTTGATTAACAACCATGGGAATCATGCATAAAACAGGTCATAAAAGAGGAAGAAGACATGACTATATATTGAGTATATAAAGAAAATCATCCCATTACTGCCAAAAAGGTTGTTAATGTATTTGACCCTGGATATATGGCGTAGAAAAGGATTATCCAGGACACTATCATCCTTACCATATAAAAAGAAAAGAAATTTGCAATTGTCCCCGAAGCAAAAGATTACAACAAAAATCATTCCAACAAAAGAAGAATAGTGATAGAGCACACTATATCTGTAGATTGAAAAAATATAGGATAATGGATGTGAGGTGTTTAGAAACAGATTAAAAAAGTATAACAAGATATCAGATATTGTATCGGGATTGGTAAACTATAGGATAATGAATTATCAAAACTAAAACAGATACAAAATCCAGTGGATGATGTAAATTGCTTTTAATTATGCAAGAGATCTATTCATTAACTTTTTTAAATTATCTGCTACGTTAAACATTTTAAATATTGTTCCCAGACATTATATTTTTCATGTCTTTTTGCTATTCATAAAATATTGTCTATTTTACTGCTGTCGTAAAAGATATTTTTATTGTTTTTCTCATTTATTTTTCTTTTTCAAATTAAATTAATGTAATTCGATCACTATACTTATCAGTAAAACAATAATTTTTAGCCTACTTAAAATCTAATCAATTTTTATGGATCTCTCGATATGGAATTGACCATCAAATGTTATTAAAATAAAAGAAGAAAAATATACTCTCTATCTCATATTTACAATATAAATCTGAGAAATTTTTGTTAAGTCTTTATCGAGATGTTACTTTGGATTTATGGTTTGTACACTGAGTAATCCTTCAATTTCATTATTCTTTTGTAAGAACATCAATCCTTTCTCAGTCGTTTTGTATACTGGAGATCCCTCTAAGTATTCTATCAAATTATTTTCTATTAGCATTGAAAGATATTCTCTTAATTGATTATAGCTAAGAAAGGCTTTATACATAATTTTTGTCTTGGTGGAACCACCATTTGCTGCCTCAAGTATCATGGCAACTATCTCAGTTCTACTTCTATACTTCATAACATTACTTATTTGACATAATATATTTAAGTATCTATATATCGCATTGTACTTTTCTTTTATTTTGATTTGTTGAATTGCTGGTCCAAATAATTTGCAAATCGTACTAATCTAATTATGAAAACAGTGATTTTTTGTATATTTTATATTTGTTATTCATATTGTTTGGTTGTATTATATTGCGAATATGCTGCATTTGTATTTCTCATAATTTATAAGAATTGTATGATGGCTTTATCTTATCCTTATTACACATATATTATTGGAAAATAAAAATTATACCATAGATCTTGCATATTTAGATGTGACTTTATTTATTACATATTCTAAATTATTTTATCTTCTGGGTTGGCGAAAATAATAATACAGTTTGTTATGGCTATAGTAATGATTACTGCCAAGAAAAAATATGTAAGTTTCACTTCTTTTTTTATCTTTATTAATATCTTTTGCAAACTTTTTTCGAGTGCAAATAATAGTTTTTTTGATTAAAAAATTTTTTTTTACTATATTATATAACTAGTTGTATGATTTAAATTCAAATTAGCTTGATATGGTGGTATCTATTATAGTAATGAGAATTCAAATATCTTATTCAAAATAAAATGATTAGATCTGAAATAAAGATTAGAAAGGATTCTACAATCATCTTGATTAAAAACAATAGCATGAGATATCGAGTAGTTTATTCCCCGTCAAAGGATCTGCTAAAATGGAGAAGAATAGAAGAAAGTATTCAAGCAGATGGATTTCTTAGAAACCGTTTTTTTATCTTTAAGAGGCCCTGTGTATGAAGGATATATATATATTAGCAATAAAATATCGACGTACTCTCGAGATGCTTTAAAAGTTTCTTTATTATCTCTTTAGAAGATTGGTATAATCTAGATAGTTTATGTAATAACTAGTTATACAAAAGTACATATGAAACATAAAAGAGGCAAAATGGTTATGAACTAATGGTCATGAAAGAATAATTCTAGATTATGCAAAATATATGAACACAAAAAGGTGGGATTGTAGAGCAAAAAATTGTGAATTTTATATTTTAGTTTCTACTTACACATCAGCAGGTGAATTTATTATTAGTCGATAATGATCTTCAAATTATCATTCTGTAGATGTCATCTAAAATTTTGTCTATTGAAAATAGTGTTTAAATACTATTAGGTCTGCCTAATTAGGAGAGACTAATATATGCAGTACCTAAAATTTTATTATAACGGTCTAAATAACAAGATCCATATACATTCTTCCTTATTATGTTCAATACCTATAGGATATAATTTTGTAAATCGTTTTACTCATTATGATAAAGTAGTATCTACTGGAGAGAAAAAATCCTTATGATGGACTATTATCAACTTTTGATATTAGGATCTATTGCTGGATTTACCATATTTTTAGGCTTGCCTTTAGCTGTATTACAGAACACAAGTCTGAAGAAAAAAGGATTTCTTAATGCTATCGCAATTGGAATTTTAGTATTTCTTATAGTTGATGTATTTAGTCATGCATGGGAACCAACAGCGGACTCTGTAAAGGCAGTATTTGCAGGCAAATCACCCAGTATCTATGAAGCCTTATTTAATATACTTGCAATGTTTGGAGGACTTGCAATAGGTCTTTTGGGATTGGTATTTTATGAAAGTCGATACATGAAACAACAAAATCCGCCTTCTTTTATTTCCAACTCAAAAAAAGAAGATGGTAATTTGGCCATCCATGATGAAAGGCAGCCAGATTTTACAACAATTAAAGATATAGGTGTAGGTAACAGTGGTGGATTAAAACAACAATTAGTCCATGAAACCTATGCTTATAAACTTTCTATGATGATTGCAATTGGTATTGGCTTTCACAACTTTAGTGAAGGACTGGCTATCGGACAATCTTTTGTATCGGGAGCAATAGGGTTGGCGTTACTTTTAATTATTGGATTTGGATCCCATAATGCTACTGAAGGCTTTGGAATAGCTGGACCGCTTACAGGATTGAGTAAAAAACCTAAGATCCGATTTATATTACTACTGGGATTGATTGGGGGTGGCCCTACATTTTTAGGTACTGTTATAGGAAGTCTATGGATTTCAAACGTAGCGTATATACTGTTTTTATCTATTGCAGGTGGAGCATTAGTTTATGTTTCAATGTTGATGTACAATTCTGGGCGAAAATTAGCTACAAATAACATATTAATGTGTGGAATTTTTGTGGGACTATGTATTGGATTTGTTACTGATTTAATTGTTACACTTGGCGGAGCATAAAAGCGCATATTTATGCATTTTTCAAGGCAAAATTTCAATATAAAAAATACTCAATTTTTTATAATTATATTAATTATAATAATATGTATAGTTGTTTCAATCTTTTTTACATGGCCGGTATCCTCTTCTTCTTCTGTACAATCCAATTTATCATCGACAACCTTTTTTTCAAAATTAAAATACTTGATTCCTGCCAATCATTTCAATCAAATGAAAATAGGGTTTGTTAAACCCACTTTTACCGATGCAGCTTATAATAATAAATTCTATGTATTCTATGTTAAATATACACATATATCGTCCAAAGCTAATGTAACAAAAGATCTTGGCCTTTTAAATAGCAAGTTATCAAACCGCCAAAGTGGTACTATACACAATGTTTTTGCATTGGTTCATTTAATTAGAGATGTAAAGGCAGTTTCAAACCGAACTCAAGTAAATATACTTACAGATACAGATGTAAATAATGGTAAAATATTTGGCAAACATCAATCAAATTTATATAATGTATTGGTTCTTGGCCATCAGGAATATGTAACTCAAAAAGAATATGATAATCTAAAACAATTTGTATCAAATGGCGGTACTATGATTCTTTTAGATGGTAATGTCTTTTATGCTGAGGTCAAATACTTTGGGAATAACAATACTATTTCTTTGGTGAAAGGTCACGGTTGGGCATATAATGGCAAAACCGCATGGAAAAGTATTGCCGAAAGATGGAAATCTGAAACTCAGACTTGGGTTGGCAGCAACTATTTATGTTATATCTGCATTAAAACATTTAGAGATAATCCGTTCGGTTATTTGCCTCATGAGGAACAATATATTACAAATCCAAAAGATGTAATCTTATTTAATTATAATCCTGTTGAATTACCAAGTGCACCAAAATCAAACGTTGCTATATCTATGTATGGATTAAATTATGGGAAAGGCAAAGTTATTGCTTTTGGAATTTACTCAGATGATATTATACAAAATGAAAATTTTAACCTTGTATTTACGAAAATAATTGAAAATTATTTGTAAAATTATAAAATAAGTTGCAATTCCATGATGGATATTTTTTTTGTATTTGTATTGGATTAAAACAAAAGTTTGTTTTCCACAGTATTAATTATTTTGATTCATTAACAGTTTACAGTTTGATACAAACATTTTTTGTTACTTGGTCATAAATTCAAAAGTGCAGATAATGTTATTATGCCTATCACGTGATTTTTCTTTAAGAAAATTAGTCATTACTTTATTAAAGTCCATCTTCTATCTGCCTGTACTTTCCTAATATCCTATTTTAATTAAACAAAAATAATTTTTTCCATATCCTTTATTATATCTATCTATTTGCGGATAAATTCATTTTTAATGTACTTTTCTTTTAATAGAAACTTGTTATCATCTTTTTATTTTGTTAGGTTAACAGCTGTGTATGTATACACAAAGGCACATCCTCTTGTAAAATATTTGTGATTGCTCTGCGGTGTTTTTTTATTATATATGTTCTTTCACTTGCTAACTGTTGCTCGTCCTATTTCTTGGTCATCTTTGAATATAGAATTATTGATTGCAGTCTGCCTTTTTAACCATGACCATCTTCTACTTTGATTAAATTAAGATCGGGTGTTCTTGTCTTTCTTTACTCTATTTGATCTATATATTAAAGCGTTATCGAGTACAAGAAGATATTTTGAATCTTCTTATCATATCTTTTATCTATTCTTTTTAGAAAATCTAAAACTGCATTGCCGTCTTATCTCTATAACAATGTACATGCGTCTTATCATTTGTATGGTCATAGACGCCAAACACATTTAACAGTCCTCTTATTTTGAGCTTTCTCAGCCTTACCTGTACCGACGACCACGTTGTACCACCATGAGTCTTTGCTGTTGCTGGTCCTTTCTCATCTACATACAGTAACACAGAATCTGATGAAGCTTTAAAAAGATATTTCCTATTTCTGAATGACTAATCTTATCCACCATTTTTAGGTCATACATAAGAAAGCCTGCTGCCAGCACACGTAATGCCCATCAAGTAGATAATCCCAAACCATAAGATCTGGGATTTGATGATGTTATATCAACAATCTTTTTCTTCATATTATCATTAAACTTGTATTGTTTATGACTATGCTTTTGTGATATGATGCCATCAATCCCTTTTTCATAGAATAGATGATGTATCCATTTTCTTATGTTTTTATCATGAAGATGATTTGTTATTTTCTTATTTCAAAGACTGTGTACCTTTCCTCTTTAAGCAAGATTATCTTAGCTATATATCCAATTTTTTTATCTTCAAGGTTTAGGTGTAAAATATTCTTTTCATAATAGTAAGTATTCTGATGAGGAATGTATCCCTCACAGTATTACTAAAGAGTTGCAAGCTAAATGTATTACAATAACTAATTAATCACCATTAATTTTACGGAAAAACATAACATATCTTTTACAGAACTGTTAACATGGCCCTTGATCTGTTATCAATTTTTAATCTATAAATAATTGAAATCCATTAATTAAAATTTTTAAAAAAAAATAAAGGTTTTAGGGACAAAAAGTTGATATTTCTATATATTCTTTTATTATTAGAAATACTTTGCTAAAATTTTATCTATTTCTGACTTTTTATTTTCGTAAATAATTTTATAATCGTCATTGTCTTGACTACTGTCTTTTCCTATGTTTTCAAATTCTTCCATCGCTTCATCATATTCTGATATTCCTATCAATGCTTTTGCCAATCTATTTGAGAGAAAGAAAACTGTAGACATCATATAATTAGTCTTGTCGCTTTCAAATTCCGTTCTCGTTGAAGGCGGAAAGACTGCGTCCAGGCATTCTCTTAATTCTTTTGCATGTTCTTCAAGACAATGCCTATTACCATTGCATTCTTGACTTTTTTTTCCCCAATTTGCTAAGCATTTGGATATATTTATTGAGTATTGAGACAACTTTTAATAAAACCTGCTGGAGTATTAAACTGTTTATATTAAAAATATGCGTTCATTACCATTGTTTCAAAAATTTCTCTCAAATATTCTTTTAGTGACAATGGTAAATGGCAACTTTATCTTAAAAGATATAGATTATTTGAAAACATCTTTAACGGAATGCAATAATTCATCCAATCTTTCCATTCGAAAAAAAATAATGGGAAATAATTTCATATTTGATTATATCTTTTTATTTTTGAAATATAATATTACTTTGTAATACAAATATGACCTCCATACAGAAAAACAGGAATATTGTAACTTTGATAAATATTTTTACTGTCGAGCCTCAAAATCAACAAAGACTTGTTGATATGCTTGTAGAAACTACAGAACAAATAATGAATATACAAGAGGGATTCATATCTGCAAATATTCATAAAAGTTTGGATGGTACAAAGGTGGTAAATTATGCTCAATGGAAAAGTCGAGATGTATTTGAAAAAATGCTAAATAATCCAAAAGTAATAGTCCGTATGAACGATATATTAAATATTGCAAAATCCGATGGCAGCCTATATGATGTAGTGTTTACAGAAGAGAAACTTTAATCAGTAAAATCGCCTATCCTAATCTATATCATAATTTATTATACTCATCTCCCCTTAATAGAACGGCGTATTACCTTTAGACGGTAATAAGAGTGGATACAATAAAATAGAAAAAAGAACAGGCTCCATTTATAATAAAAGATTCGGATTATAAAAATTTTATTTAAAACATCGTAATCGAATGGATTTTTAAATTTTCAATTTTGATTCTTTTTTAAGCATTCTAAATGGAGAATGATCTCCTATAAAATACAACTTATTGTTTGTTATAGAATATATTTGATTATTCTAAGGTATCAAAGTTTACATCATCATTATTTTCATCTTCTTCATACATCATCATAGCCGAATAAAATATTTCATTTCCTTTAACTACCATGGAATACTTTATATCAATTAATTTATTTTGTTCTAGGTCTTTGAGAAACTCGTTTACCTCTTCCATAACAGATATTTGATTACTTGCTGTAAAAATTCTGATCTGATTCACAATAATGAGGAAAATCTATGTACTATTTGAACATTGCAATAACAAAGATGGTCTCTGTTAACAGTTATGTAAACTATAGGCTATATCCATCTGTAAACTAACCCTACTTGTTTAGATCATGTCACAACACCTTTAGCTTCTTACCTTCTAGTGTTATTGTTGTTTTGAGGGATAATACTTTCCTCAGATTTGTCCCAGATGATGATAGAAACCGGTTATATAAAATGATGGAGTGAAATGATAAAGAATCCAGTTATAGTGCAAAGATTATCCTATTTAGGGATAAAAGATAACCGGTTCCTGAAATAAGGAAGAAGGCCACTACCAATCATCATCATGACATCAACATAAGAAAATGGATACATCGATCGATTCAATGAACAGGGCATTGAGGGAATCGCTTCTAAAATTCACAAACATAAATCATTCAAGATAACTTCATAGATCGAGAAAAAGATTATAGAAATAGCAACAACCAGAAATCCAAGAGACGGTTATGGTGGATTACCATTTTCCACATGGTCTCTAAGTACTTGCAGGATATGTATGTATCCAAGGAATTAAAACTAGTGGACTCTATAAGTCCCACCGAAATATGAAATATTCTCCTAAACACAGGATAAGATATAGAGACAGTCAAAGATTACATTAGGAAACAGCACTGACCCAGAATAGTTTGAAAAAAAGAGGATTAAAGAGTTAAGGTACGCAAATCCATCATCCGAATTCATCCTTCTTTATGAAGATGAGAAGGAGGGACCGATAGTATATAGTAGCCAAAACTTACGGTGGTACCTCTTCTTGGTCATCCATAATACAGTCTAAAGTTAGTAAGGCTCAAAAAACCAAGGGAATTCTAAATGTGTTTGGTGTCTATGATTATACAAATAACCAGATGTGGACACACATGGCTACAAACATAAAACCGGAAAGCAATTCTTGGATTTTGTCAACCGGATTGATCAGAAATATGATTCCAGTGTAAAACAAATATTTCTGGTTTTAGATAACGTATCAGTACACAAATCAAACAAGGTAAAACAAACAATAACCAAATGTTATCCGCGAATACAGTTGGTGTTTCTTCCAACTAGATCTCCTAAATTAAATTTGATAGAGGTAAGAAGGTGGT
>JAICXY010000120.1 GCA_025934495.1 Candidatus Nitrosocosmicus sp. | reverse complement strand
TTTCGTAATGAAAGACCGAGAAAATAAAGATGTAAAGAATATACTATGTCTTCAATGCTTGTTCTTTTTCTAATTTGTTGTATCATACATTATAAGCAAGGAAGAAATCTATAGCTTTTTCCTTAACTTTACAGAGCCTTTCAAATATCAGAAATCTATAAAGCCTACAGATTATATGATTTTGAGTTATCTAATGGACTCTTAATGTCCATATTAATAAATCAACAAATTAGATTGATTAATTTATACAAAGAAGAAATATCCTAGATGCGAAACCTATAATTCTAATACTATATTCTGTCCAAATGAAAATGAAAGTGTTTATCAAGTATAGCTTTCGTCTTCCATAATAGGAAAAAGTAAGAAAGCTACCCAATGCCATTCAGCGTTATTGCTTTTGCAAATGTATCTCCATTATCATTACTTGCTCTGAATACAGGCATAACAGTTCCGGTCTTGTTTGTCCACCATGTAACATAGACGTTACTTCCTGATGCTGAAATTTGCGTATTCAGATCAACTGTGTGTCCTTTATTAGGCTCACTTATCATCATTGTCTTTAAAGTCTTGCCTCCATCTGTGCTTTTTGCGAAGAATACATTGAAGTGTCCTGTTTCGTTGTTTTCCCAGGCCATATACACGTTGTTTCCTGACGTAGCTATTGGAACGTCCAGAGGGTGAGGGACAAATTGATTGCCTACGTGAACGTCTGCATTGACTAATTGCGCATGTGTTCCCAAGAGCATTGCAAAAAAAAGTAGTGCTATTGGAAGAACCCATAGTTTCCTTACAGATTTGTGATTTGACATATTTTTGGATAAGGCAGCATCTATTTAAGGAAGTCTTTCGTATTTGATGACTCCAGAGCCCGTATTAGACTTTCTATAAGAGATATTATTATAAAGAGCAACAGTAAAAAAGGTATTAGCTAGATTTTGGTCCGATTCTGATGTAACGCTCTTAGTAAAGACAATGATATAGACATTCGATATCATAGCCTAACAGTCAACGAAGATAGGCAGAGTTGCAAGAAGATGATGCTCTAAACGATCTTAGATAATGTCTTGAGCGAACTTTACTACCCAAAGGGAAGGAAAATCATAGACATCGACAATACAGTAAAATGGCCGCAGACAACTCTAACCACAGGAATCAATTTCTTGTTGTTGTTGTTGTTGGTTATGATTCTTAAGTCCACGAACATACCCTTCTAACTCTTGGACTCCAATCTGCAATATGCTATCTCGTTTCTTTTGTTATAGATATCTCTATTTAAGATTGTAAGCCTGTTATTCATATTGTCTAGTTCACATTTTGACAACATCTTTTTGCAATCAATTACTTCAACTCGTCCTTTACCTTTGCGTACTGTTTTTGAATCTCTGGGATTTTATACATACCAGTATTTACCGTATGAACAAACCATTCTAAATCCTTAGTTCTTATTCCTTCTCTCTTTGAAAGCCTGTATATCTTTAAGATAAAGGAAAGATCGCCCTTTATTTCTCATAGACAGAATGTAATTAGTATAGATGATTTAATCTCCAGTACTCTGTGTAGTATAGTGTTGCTTCCTTTTCAGATGAGGCTTGATCATAATTCAAATCTATTTTCAATTTAGATCACAGCTTAAAGCTAACCCTTGAGATATGATTTTGATATGCACTGTCCCAAAGATTATCTCTTGATAGATTAAAGGAATCCATCCTTTTTAACATTCTATATCTAATAGGTTGTATACCACGGTCCAGTTTACCCACCATCACCACCACGAAAACGAGGTAAACCTTATGTATATCCGGTAATTCTAAGACGCTTTATTGTAAGGATATGGTTTAAAATAGATTCTAACAATGCCTTACATACTTTTCTCAATTTGGACTGTCAACATAACCGTAAACTAGCAGTAGTCTGTGGTCTTATACAATACCCAGTAGACGTACATTTGACAGGAGATTGAAGACCATGTCTACGGATATAAAAGAAAGGATATCAACAATGGGATATCTGATTGTTGCAACAGAAAGATTAGTAGATCTTTCTATAACTACAATAGATAGTAATCTGATAAAAGACAATGGTATTGTATGGCATAAATCATCCATGAAGAAAGGAATGGTACCTCGTTCTGGAATTGGCACATATGTAAGGTGGGGTTATAGTCATACCAAAGGATGGGTTTTTGGATACAATCTACATCTAACATCTACAACAGGCGATCTTGTGGTATCGCTAACAGCAGAGATGTAACTACCACTGCTTAATGTATCATACAATAAGATTTATGTTCCTTCAACACCCTCACCCTCATCCTTGATATTCTCTTTACCATCTGCCTTGTATTCGGTAGCTGATCCAAGATATGATGATAAGAAACTGTATGAATATAGTAAAAGTAATGGGAATAGATCTAGTTTAGATAAGGACATAATGAATCGATATTACGGTAATTCATAATCATTGAACAGTAGTAATCTTTATGTCCTGATTCATCAAATACCGTAGGTAAATCTATCTTACGTCCTTCCTTACGTCCTTCCTTACGTCCTTCCTTACGTCCTTCCTTTTATTCGAAATCCACTATAGATATATTATGGGAAATTAATTCCAGTTTTGTATCTCTTGTATATTTTTCTATCTCTATTTATTGATTATTTATGTCCATCATCAGGCATTCCCTGACCTAATTATAGAATTATTTGAATAACAGAACTGGGCTTAACCGTTTCCTTTTGAATATTGTACTGATATGATATATACAATCTATCAAGGTTTTTAAGAATCGATGATTCGATACGATAAGGTATTATCAGACTATATTATATTAACAAAAACCTTCATATGTAAAAAAGGAATCAAGTTTTATGCTTATACGAACAAGTACTGAGATAAAAGATAGTCTTGAAAGAGAAAGCAATACCTAAAATAGAGATAGTTATGATGAAACTTATTATAATATTCATAGTTTTAGTTTCGTGTTAGATTTCTTTTATTAATTGGTTAAATACATACACACAGGGATACCCTGCGTAAAGCTTTTAGTTTTGTACCTCTTCATTGAACAAATGGGGAGAACAATTCCATCTTTTAGACAGTTACTTGAAATTGAAAAACTTGATTGGTCCATATTTAAAAAACAATTGCCAACTAAAAAAGATAAACAAGCATTTGATATGATTTTTGAGAATGCTAGGCTATATACAGCTTATTTGGGTAATGCAGTAAATCCAGTTGTTTTTGAATCTGTTATAATGGGCTCTATTTTCCATAATTATAAGGAGCTATTACTTTATAATAAAGAAGGTATCAAAGTCAATGAGGATTCATTAAAAGAAGAAATAGAGTTATTAACCGAAAACAACCCAGAAGGGAAAAAACTGTTTGATAGAACTTGTAAAAAGTGGCATGGTCTCATATATTCCTTGCATAAAGATGATAGAGAACTTTTATTAAAAATGATAATAGAGATATGTAGTCATAAAGAATGCTCTAGCAAGATAATAAATATTGAAGATTCAAAATCATGTATTGATTATCTATTTTTCCTATTGGCAATGATACAACAGCAACAAAAAATAATGGATATTTTGTTAAACTATGAAGATGTGAACAATGAGAAAAAGATAACACTATTAGATTTTATAGATGGGTAAAATTGTATCTTGGTCAACAGATTTAATGTGGATGATATAAAAATTTAAAAATCGAGGAAGTTTCCAAACTTAGTTATCCAAGTGAGCAACAGCATACTCTAGTTACCCTCTACCATTAGCATTCATAATCATCTGTATTTGAACTATGTCTCTGAATTGTGTTCGATAATTAATACATCGCGGTTTTAATCAAGACTACAATACTGGTTGTAACGACACCAATCAATGGGTAGAAAATGATATTGTCTTGAACCTCCATTTTAATATCACTCTACAGTTGGGTTAGTAATTGTACACGTTTTCATTTCATTTAGATACATATTACATCTGTACAATCTTGGCTATAACTTGACAAGAAAGGGGGTTGATTATTAGGCGAATCTTCAGTTACAGTTAACATCTATCCTAATAATACTTGAATACCTGATTCAGAATAGTAGACGTCATCAAATGGCTCTGTTCACTTAAGGAAAGCATATAGCTTGAAGGCGCTCTATTTCATTTGTGAATATTCGAAATAGAACATCTTCAGAATATATACAATGTATATAGTTTGTATTTCTATTTTTCAGGTCTATCTTTAAGAAAGGTATCAGAAAGACTATATCAAGTTTATCAAAAGAAATCATGTTTCTATTTGGAACTGATTGATTCAAAAGTAATCCTCAAAAAATATCATCATCAACAAGAAAAAGAAAATCTCCGAGTATTCTTGTATACAAAAAGATGAGACTGCTGTAATTAAAGTCGGGTCAGAATATATCTAGATATGAGGTGTTGCTATTATCGAACTTGAAAAGTAAAGAAATCCTCGGAATGAGTATATCAAAAGAACGAAAAATAAGTTTGTGGTAGTAGCCGAACAATTTATTTTAAAAGTTGTGGATGAACATGGAGAACACCCAGTTTCTACAGATGGAGGTAATTGGTATCCATCTCAAGCATGCAGGTTCTTGAAGATAAATCATCATCTTCATTCTTCTTTGGAGAAAAGTATCATTTAAAGGACTACCCAGTATATTAAAGACAGAACAGAATGTTTTGACGATTATTTTCCTTGTAGAAAAAAGAAGTGTAAACTGAAGCATGTGAAACAATGGTTTAATCTATTTTTACACTATTTCAATATGGAAAATAATATTTAACTTTAGAGTCCTTCAAATCATCAAAATCTATATATAAATCATTATATTTATAAATAAATCTCCTTATCATAGGTAGCATTGAAAATCAAACGCAGTAAAATGTTGTCATGCAGAACAACAGATGTCCAAGTTGTAATGATGTTAATAATTATGGTGCTTTTTTCTGTTTATTCCGGCGCCCCTGCTTTTCTTTTATTGTCTTCTCAATCTCCTTTATCTTCTCTTCATTCCTCTTCATCGATACTGACACCAGCTTATGCACAAGCATTCTATGGTTTACAGACAATCAAAATTAGGAATTTGGTAATAGATTTAGGAAACGGACTCAAGACTCCAGCTCAGATTACTCTGCCTAAGCTAGGAAAAGGACCATTTCCTGGCGTCCTTCTCATCCATGGTTCTGGTGTAGCAGACAAGGATTATTATGTAAACAACAACATTGCACCATTTAAGCAAATATCACAATATCTTTCAGAAAGAGGATTTGCAGTATTAAGATATGACAAGAGAGGTGTAGGCCCAAACTTTACTGTTTCAGATGCTAACGTATGGGGAAATTTAACGTTTAATGATCTAAAAAGTGATGCACAGAAAGCCTTAGGAGTATTGATAAAGCAGCCCGAAGTTGATCCAACAAAAATTACAATAATTGGTCATAGTGAAGGTACTACCATAGTTCCAAGAATTGCAATTGAAAATGCAACGAAAGTGAAAAATATAGTTTTAATGGGGGCAGCAGCAAATAATACGCGTGATCTTGTTTACTTCCGGGAGGTAACTATACCAATACTTTATGCTCAAAGGGTACTAGACCACAAACATAATGGACTAATATCAATATCAGAAGCAACGAAGGATACTGTATTCAATTTTCTAACTAGGAATTTTACACTACTTTTGAACACTGATAGTGCTAATAATGGCACCAAACAACAACAATCAAATCCTCAAAAATACAATACAATAAATAAAAATGGATATATGGATATTAATAACCAACTAAAACCCAAACTGATAGCACAAGCTCAGGCTCTCTCAACTATAATACCCGGTGAGAAATGTACCAATACTGGAGGATGTCCTATATGGCTCAACTCGCAGTACGCCTTGAAACCAAATGTGGATATAATTGGTAGCGTTTCTCCATCTATTAGTATTCTAATACAACAAGGCGATAATGATATTGCGACGCCACTTCAACAGGCTTTTATGTTACATCAAGCACTCATAGATGCACGACATCCCGATCATACATTGATTACATATCCAAACCTAGGTCATGGATTTGGTCGACAATCTGAATGGTTCCCTACTTTGGAGGGCTTCCAGCCATATGTCTTGGCAGACCTTTATTCATGGCTTGCTGCTCATTCTGGATTTACAGCCCCTGCTTACAGTTTTATTATCCCTAGCACTAATGCTAATACTAACGCTACTACCGTCATGCAATCATCTTCTTCTGCCTCAAATACTATTACATCCAGATAAACCAATTACATTTACAACTTAGAGCTAGCATCCCCTCTTCTTTCAAATTGTGCGACTAGCGACTAGAAAAATAAACGAATGATTGATGCCACTATGGCAAATACAAAAGAAACGAATAACCTCGAATTGAGAATAAACCAATTGAGTGATAGAACAGACCCTCAGATTTGTTATTGATTCAGTAAGTGATAAGATTAAAAGTATTTGCGATTATACAAGTCTTTATAATTGAGATATTTCCACCATAACAGTCTACCATAGACTGCGTTGTAATGCAATTTTATGATTATTGCTCTTATGAGTAAATTTGGTTTGATATTATCTCTGAGGTCCCTTTTGCTAAATCATTTAATATATTTATACTCTTTCCATATAAAACAGCATTGGAAAATAAAAATCGAAGTCTTTTTCAAAATATTCAATTATCAATAGTTATTATGATTTTTGGAATAGTCCTTTATTCATCAATAACTGTAATATCATTCGGGATATCATCAACAATTTCTGATAATTCAACACTAAATGATGCCATTAATCTAACGAATAAGGGCGTAGCCCTAAATCAAATAGGGAAATTCAATGATTCTATTGCATTCTTCAATAAGGCTTTGGATGTTGATCCAAAAAATATCGTTGCTCTAACTGAAAAAGCTAATGCTCTTGGTGGATTAGGAAACTATCCAGAAGCAATTGCCTACTATGATAAAGTGCTATCCATTGATCCAAAAAATGTCCCTGCATTAGATAACAAAGGCTTATCTCTTTATCATTTGGGAAACTATACTCAGGCTATTGCCTACTATGATAAGGCTTTGTCTTTAGATCCAAATTATGTTTTTGCACTATATGATAAGGGTAATGCTCTTGGTGCTTTAAAAAATTATACACAAGCCATAGCCTATTACGATAAAGTTTTATCGTTAGATCCAAAACATGTTCTTGCATTAATCGGTAAAGGCTATGCTCTTGATAATTTAGGAAATCATAGTGGCGCAAAAGCATACTATAACAAGGCTTTAAATACAGATCCAAGATACATCCCTGCGCTAACTGAGAAAGCAAATTTTCTTGTAAAACTGGGAAACTATCAGTTAGCCTTGATTTACTATGATAAAGCTTTATCTATTGATCCGAATAATACTGAAGCAACAGATGGTAAAAAACAAGCTCTAATTGCTCTTAATCAGCCAAGATAATGACATGGCTGTTTGATATTACTAACAAAATATACAATTGACTTAAGGGATGAAGAGATTATACATGGTTATCATCGACTAAACGAACCTCTGCTTTTCTTATATGACATGGATGAAAAAATTATATTATTTGAATATCCTACTTATTCTACATCTAGAATATTTGTAATTTTATTTTTTAACAAAATGAACTATCAATATTATCAAACATAATAATATGATTTTTAAAATGTAGAACCCTACTAATACAAGGAACTTAATCCCCACGGACCCGATTCAAATTTATCCCTCACAGAAAAGACACATTAAATCATTCCTGAAAAATAATATGTCAATCCATGGATGAAAAACTTTTAATCATCTTTTAGAATATAGTAAATGAGTCCTCTTTTAGTAGTGAAAATGCGCCGAAATCATCGGGCCCACTTCATAACTAAACCCTTTAATACTTAACTGTTTGGTGTTTGTTCAGGCTTTTTGATTTATCGATATTAAAATCATCTGAATTATGCCCTATTTCAAGAGACATCCACATTAAAGGAATTTCCCATATATTACTATAATAAATTTAGATATAGAAGATTTTTTGCAAAGAATATCAATTATTGTATGAATATAATGTATCAGAATATCATAATATAATAATAAAATTTATCGGACTGTCAATAACCTGTTTATAATCTAGCGGTGTTACTGCCGCTAAATCAACATGGAGAGAATAAAGGAAAGGTTAAGCCTTTCAACTTACATACTTCTTTTATGATATTTTAGATCTTTAAATGAGGCGGGTCAATCACTTTTATATAGAAATTACAAGGATTTGATGATATTTTCAAGGAGATAACAAAAAAATATGCTAGACATTAACTACAGCGTCTATTAAAAAGAAAGAATAGGGAGCGATCTATATGAGCAGGCAGGCATTTCACACTGGATATAAAAAACAGATTTCTTATGTTTTTAGTTTACTATCATCTTTACATCGCTTATACATTAGCAGGAGTTCTTTTTGATTTGGATCAAAGTAACGTATGCAAAGAGACATTCAAAAGATTGAAAGTTTGATAAGAAAATGCGTACCAATCCCTCAAAAAATATACAGTATAACAAAGAGGTTACAAAACCCTGAGGACGTAGATGAATACTTTCCTGGATCTATGGTTTTCATAGACTCTACTACAGAGCAGCAGATACAATCAAGACCTATAGACAACAAAAGACGTGAATCATTCTGTTCGGACAAAAAGAAAAGACATATCATAAAGACACAGATTATGGCTAACAATAAAGGTATTGTCATTCATAAACCAAGATATAAGAATGGAAGAAAACACGATTATATATTGAGTATATAAAAAGAATCACCCTCTAACTCCCCAAGATATTCTAAATGTATTTGACCTTGGATATCTTGGTGTAGAAAAGGATTTCAATGAACAAAAATCTTACATCTCAAATAGAAAGAAAAGAAATCAAGTTGTCACAAGAAGAAAAAGAGTACAACAAAATCATTCTAAAAAAAAGAGAATAGTGATAGAGCATACTATTTGTAGATTGAAAAAATATTGAATAATGAGTGATGTATTTAGAAACAGATTAAGAAAGTACAATAGGATATCAGATATAGTAGCAGGGCTGATAAATTACAGATTATGAATCAATATTGTTAAAACGAATAAAGTCATATTATAAAATGTAGATTGTCTCTAATTATGCAAGAGATTTAATATATTTTATTTTAGTATCTCATATTGATGCAGAATAGGATCTATGAAAAGAAAAAGCAGACAATTTTGAGATTCATCAAAAAATATGGGAAAGTAGATCATTCATTTATTTTAAATGAAGTTAATATTGATTATGACACTTAAATGAAGATACTTTCTGAATTACGAATAGAAGGGCATTTAAGATAGGAATCAAACTTTTCTCAAAAGAGGAGAGAGGGCAATTATAATGTAGTTTCAAAAACTTACATGCCTGTGGGTACCCATGTATCACCACCATCTGTTGAAACAGGATACTGGCCATATTTATCTACAATATCAGATAGAAAATGTTCGGCTACGAACATATTTCGCTCCTTTGATAGACTTGTTGCAAGAATATTCTTAGTTTCAGATTCGATAGCA
>JAICXY010000090.1 GCA_025934495.1 Candidatus Nitrosocosmicus sp. | reverse complement strand
ATATGGAAGATGTTTGATGATTGTATAAAAACAAACAGATTCTCAAAAGTTCAAAATGTGTTTTGTGTCGGATCTAGGGAAAGATGTGCACTGGGCTTGATAATGAGTTACACTGGTGTTATATCACCACATGGTAAAATAATAGATGAAGACATATTTTTAGAATGTATTAGACCATATTACAAGATGGTATCTATAGGAAGTGATAGTGAAATTAATAGAATAGAAAATCTTAAGGATAGGGATGTATTATTAAAAGAACTAAAAGATTATTATCAAAAAACAGGGACTATTAGAAGCGGATATATAGCACAGCTAAATGATCATACTGATTTTAGCTTCGAGGAATTCAGAGATCTCTTTAAAGAGCTTGATGTATGATTATGACCAGCTAAACACCTGTATATACACCACTTTTGACAAGCTATGGCATAGTTTGATGATTGTGTAGGAACAGGAAGATAAAAACAAATGAGTAATTTTTATACCGATTGTATTTGATCAATATTGCTTTAGTGTATAATCGAGTAAATGGCTTTTTGTTAATGTTTTAGTATTTTAATAAAGCAAATATTAAAAATTTAATTAGTTTTGCTATGGGCGAAGTAAAATTAACTGTTTTTCGAATCATGCAACAAAGTAGTTAATTGGTTGACTTTGTTTTCCGATTTCCATAGTAAAGAACATCTTAAAGTTACAAATATATAATATTAATTTCATACCTATTAAAATTACCTTTATTAAAAAAGCATTAATATTCAAGACGTATATCTAAAAAATATTTGTCTTTTGATGCTAATGGCAAGTATACTGTAACAGAGAAAACTGAAATAGCATATGGTATAGAAAATATAGCAAAAATGGTGATAAGATGCCATTCAGTTGTTAGAAATACCGCAGATATATGTTCTGATTATAAGGGTCCACAGATATTTGTAGAATATGAACCCGCTTGGAGATCATATCAAAGAATGAAATCTTGCGGAGTACACATGAGATTCATTATCGATGTTAGAGAGGACAATGTAGAATACTGTAAAAGATTATCCGAAGTCGGAGAAATTAGGCATTTAGAAGGATTTAACGGAAATTGGGGAATATTGGATAAAATTGATTATGTTGCACCTGCCATTTCTCAAAGTCATGAGCCTACTATACCAATACTAATACGTATATCTATCAAAGACTTTGTAGATCCGCATCAAGATTTATTTAATGCATTATGGAAGAATGCAATACCACTAGAACAAAAGATAAATGAAATTGAAAAAGGAATAAAACCAGAAAAAATTGAAACCTTAACTGATCCATCTGAAATAGAAACTAAATATATTCAGGTTTTAGAAAAAGCTACTGATGAAATATTGCTGATATTTCCTACCTTGAATTCCATGAGGCGCCAATTCCATATTGGAGTATTCGACGTATTAAAAAAAAATATGGACAAACATAATAATTTAAAAATCAGAATTCTTTTTCCTTCTTCTGCATCCATATTACAGTCATCATCATCATCATCATCATCAAAAGAAACATCAAAAGAAAAAACATATCCAGGTTTTGAATTAGATTACATTAGTATATATAAAAACAATGTTTCCATCCGGAATACAGAGCCATCTATATCAACTAAATTAACTATACTTGTAATAGATAAAAAAGAATCTTTAGTTATTGAGGTAAAAAATGATTTAAAAGAAGCATTTTTAGAATCTTTGGGATTTGGAACATATTCCAATAGTACTGCAACCGTTCTTTCCTATGTTTCAATATTTGAAAGTTTTTGGTCTTATTCTGATATAGTAGAAAAATTAAAAAGGTCTGAAGAATTACAAAAAGATTTTGTTCAGATGGCTGCTCATGAACTTAGAAATCCAATACAGCCAATATTGGGATTATCTAGTTTTCTAATGGAAAATAAACCAACAGATGAAAATGAATTTTACAACATTGTAAAATCTATAAATAGAAATGCAAAAAAACTTATTCAATTAACAAACGATATTCTGGATATTACAAAAATTGAAACTAATAATTTGAACCTTAATAAGGAATTTTTTAATTTAGGTGATCTAATATCCGATATAATCGAAGATTACAAGGATCAACTTGACAATGAAAATGTAAAACTAGCATCCAAGTTTATATATTTGAGTGAACCTGATGAAAAAAAAGAAGCAGAAGATGGAGAAAATAAAAATAAATATAATATATCGGTATTTGCAGACAGAACTAGGATAAACCAAGTTATTTCTAATTTACTAAATAATGCTATCAAGTTTACAAATAAAGGTTTCGTAGACATTATAATAGAAAAAAAATATAACGAGAATAAGGTAAACATCAGTGTTAAGGATACAGGATGTGGAATAGATCAGATTATTCTTCCAAAACTTTTCTCAAAATTTGCTACCAAATCAAAAGGAGGAACAGGTTTAGGGCTATACATCTCCAAAAACATCATAGATGCGCATGGTGGACAGATATATGCTAACAATAATAAAGATGACAACGGCTCTACATTTGGTTTTAGTTTGCCACTCATCAAATAAGAGCCTTCTCAATATTATCTTTCTGTAGATTATGGTGCTACGCTATAAGTGTACCAAACCTAAATAGTTCTCTTTTACTTTCTTCTCACATATTGTAAACAGATTTCTGAATCTGTTATACCATCATAAGTTTGTTCTTTCTCATACAACCATTCCTTGTTTATTTCTTACAGAATCATTTCTTTTGGCATACCTTCTTTTTCTTTCGCTCGGGCTCTTTTTCTTTTATATGGTATAGAATGGACTTATCCATATGGTAGAGGAATTGTATTGTTCATATCTCTTCATAATTATGTTTAATAAAATCATAGTAATATTAATAGAATTATTTGAAATTAGATTATTATAATATGACATTATTTTAAATCCATAATTTAAATTGTTATAGACATAGCATTATGATATGCCGATCTGAACCTTTTCTAAATTAGAGGATCTTTATCTTGAATATTACTTATATAGTCAATGTCTAATAATATATGAAAAATACATACAAAATTATGCAAGAACATTTTACATGATTCAGAGATAGTAATTTTTCAATTAATTTTTTGATATTTATTAACGAGTTTTTTGATGTAAATGGATGGGAATTAGTTTATAATAAATATGGATTGACAAAACGTTATTTTGACTTTGATAAACTAAAAATTAATGAGAAATAAATCAATTTTTTAGATCAACAATTGCCTATCCATACTTTATTTCTATGTTTAATACCTTTGAACACTATTTTAGAATTATTTCTAAAGAGTATGGATATTCTATAAAGGTCAAAGAGAGTGTTTTGAGCCAATGTTTAAAGAAATTATGAAAAAATTATGTTAAGCATTCAACCAATAAACAATTTCATTGAGATTGTTGTGACTATTACAAATCATTTCTTTTATGGATCCTTCGTATCTCCTAAAGAAATATCAATACCAGCTTTAAATGGAATAACAAATCATACGATTTTACTCATGATAAGTTATAGAACTCAAAAGAAGACATTTAGTATGAATATATTGATTTCACTAAAGGATATCTAAATATTTTAATAAACTTGATAATCATAACGAAATTCTTAAATTAAAATATTTTAAGATATCTCTGAATAATTATACTGTATGTTAAACTACAAGATAATATCCGATATTGTTTTTTTAGTAAGGCTATTTTCTACAATATGACTGACACATTTTTTAATAGGTCTAGGCTTAAGCAATATCATCTTTGAGTCTTAGTATTTTATTATATTTCATCATTGATAGGATAATCATTTGTTTTGATTATCTATTTTATCCTTAAGAAAACATTTGCTAATTAACTTCTTATACAACAGAGATAATTTTACAATAGATTAAAAATTCGTATTCAACTTGAAAATATTCGATGTAATAATGTAATTAAGGTATCACGTTGTTTGTATTTAACCTAATCCATTCAACCTTTTGTTTATAATCAGAAACAAATTATTTTAATATTCAAATAGAAAAGGAGACGTGGTATTAATGCCCAAAACTTTCTACAACTATCAAGAATATTGAATTATTAACGCATTCTCGAGTTTGCTATCAAATAAGGACACTAGTTCTTCACTTCAAGCCTCTATCAATTGTACTATCTCCTTTTGTTATTTGCAAAATCTGTTATAGTTATGAAAGATAGCACCTATAATAACAGATTATACAACTATCGGATTAATGCATTTCATAATCATTTGGTGTCTATATCCAAAACAATTGTTAAAAAAATATAGATTTTTCTACATTCTATATAATTATTATTTTACTGTTACACTGCCGGTCATCCAAGGATGTACTATACATAGGTATTTGTATATACCTGGTTTTTCAAACGTTACTGTAAATGTATTTCCAGATCCCGGAAATTCATGTTCATAACCTTTTGGCAAAAACCATCCAGAATTAACATATTTTTCGGTTCCAGTCATAGTATAATGTGCATTAGGACTTAAAGATTTAACATTACCTGATGAATCAATTACAGTTGGATTGAATGTTCTTGCATTTAAAGCTATGATGGTATTTGATCCATTCTTATCGGGTAATAATATCGGAGCATTGTTAGATCCCGGAGGCAAAGGAGTGAATTTTGTTGTATTTGAAACGGATAATGGTGAAACTACACCTGAACGAGTCGAGTTATCAAATACAAATGTAACAGTATGAGGTTCTCCTACTGTTGTGGGATTAGTCCAAATCACACTTTGTCCAACTTTAATTTGTATATCTTTTGGAAAGAATCCAGTTAATGGGGCATTACCATTTCCTCCACCAGATATTACGTTTAATGAGTCATCGGTTGCTGCGTATGCAATACTAGTATGTAAGTATAAAGTTGTTATAGCCGTTATTGTCAATAAACTTAAAATTGTTATTATTATTGGTGATGTTTTTATCATCATTTGAGTTTTATCGATCTAATTGATTAACCTTTGCCAATAAAATTCAAATATATATTAAATCTCGTCTTTGTTCTCATTCCAGTTAAATATATTATCATTTGTAGGTGGTGAGGTGGTGGACCTGAAAAGTCTATTTCAAATGCTTCTTTGTCATATTTGCTAAACTTTGATGCCCAAGGATGATCTGTTATGGCAAGTATTTTGAAAACGTTGGCAGAATTATTTGTTTCATTACCAACTTTTGCATATCAGGCAATTTGCTTCCCGGTGGACTTTTTTTTGATCCAAATGTTCTCTCTAGAAACATCTATCATTCTATAAAATTCATCATGTTCTTCTGCATTGCCATGTTACATCTACAAAATCCTGTATATAGATTAATTATTAGTATAACAAAATAAAAACAAATTTGTTGTTATTTCCACCAAAATAGATATCTATTATAGCAATAGTTTTAGTGGGTAATAGGTATTGCATGTTAATACCTTATTTCCATAATATCCTCAATATCGTTAGAACCTCAAATACAGATAATGATATGGTGATTAGCTAAAGTCTAAATCATTTACTTTGTATACTTGCACGTGCAGCAAGTTTTGCTATTCTGATCGGCTCTGGAATAGAACCTTGGAGTGTAAAGCAATTGACGATTGCTGATGCTTCTTTTGAGCTTAATCCCCAATATCGTACGAATAGAATCTTGCCAGTATCTAATAGAATTTTATCTCGTTGTCCTAGTTTGTGATATTGTTCTAATTTAATCTTGGAGTCTTTGGAAAAATGATGTTGTATGGTGTTATCTAGCCCTTCCGAGTCTTTGAATGTTATCGCTATAACTGGAACATTGGTGTTTTCTCTTAATTCTTTCCCATCTATTATGTTATACATGCTAATAATAAGGCCATCAAGCATTATGCAATTAATATCGTTTCTCTTTAGTGACCTATACATAGACAAGATGTTTTCTGTAGAATCATTTCCTTCAATCGTGACTTTCCCAAAAACCATGCTGTCAATTATCAGATCACGGCGCATTACTATTCCTGCAAGCGTGGAACAGGTACTAGTTTTTCTGAAGCTTTCAGCTATTCCTAATACGCGGATACCTTTTTTCTCCGTGTGAATCCTCATTCTAGCACTCCTCCTCTTTTTTTACCTCTACCTCTACCTCTCCTTCTTCTTTGTTGGAAACCCTATGTCATACCTGTATCTGATATCCATATATCCTTTATCGAACTAAAAATATCTAAATCTTTAAATGTCAAGAATATCGGTAATAATTTAATAAAATATTTTCTGATGTATGCTTTGACATATCTTGATTTTCAAACGATTTCCACCGAAACCTTAACGAGTTAAATACAATTAATATGCTTTGTTGCAAGATTATTTTAAATCTTTTTTGCTAACGTTTTGTGGGTAAAATTATAACGAAAACAGTGAAAGTTATAATATCTTGTCCTAAATGAAGTATAGTTTTAACTGTTTTTCAAATCATGCAACAAAGCACAATTAATATCACTCTCAAGTCTATATTGCTATTTATGTATAAAATGGAGGGCATCCGAGGGATAATTTTGGCGCACGTCTACTCATCATATTCAAGCTCATAACGAGAATTTTTCAAGATGCATTCCTGGCTAGCAATGATTAATAGACCGATTTGATAGAATCCATGTAAAGTGTAATGAGATGAGAAGCGAGAACCCTGTCATGAATAAGATCCTCGATGCTTACAGACCAATATGGTCTCTAAATCATGCCATTTCTCTAATGGGTTGGGACTTTGAGACTTATATGCCTAGGAAAGGCACGGAAGAAAGGGGAGTGGCCGATTCCCAACTTTACATGCTGCATAACGATCTTCTGCTAAACAAAAATTTTGTTGGTCTTGTGGAGTCCGCGAAGAAACTGAATGGCCTTAGCGATTTAGAGAAGGGCATTATACGAGTACTCCACAGGGAAATAGTAAAGCAAATCAAGATACCCAAAGAGTTGACTGAAGCAGAATCCCTGGAAAGAATAAGGGGTAACATGGTGTGGAGGGAGGCGAGAGAAAAATCTGATTTCAAGATGTATGCACCCCACCTGAAGAAAATGATAGAAATAAAGAAGCAAATTGCTGATAAGATAGGTTATGAAAAGCATCCGTATAATGCGCTTTTGGACAAGTTCGAAGAAGAACTTACAGTAGATGATTTGGATAGAGTATTCGGGGTATTGACTTCGCGTATCCAGAAGATTCTGAAAAAACTCGTAGATTCAGACAGCCCGTTTTGTAAAGAGAGCAAACTTGGGAAATCAAAGTATGATATCCAAAAAGTTGACAAGATCAATCATGACATTTTGACTCTCTTGAAATTTGACATGGAACGTTTCAGATTGGACGTATCTACTCATCCTTTCACTGAGGCTATGGGCCTCAACGATGTAAGAATAACTACTCGGTATGAAGGGGACGATTTTAAAAGGTCGATATCTGGCACTATTCACGAAGCTGGTCATGCCTTGTATAATCTGCAATGCGATCAATCATTGTCTGTTACTCCTGTTGAAGGCGGATCTTCGCTTGGACTCCATGAGTCTCAGTCAAGATTCTGGGAGAATATTATAGGCAGAAGCCTACCTTTTATTCAATTGATATCTCCATTGATTAGAAAGCAAGTGAGTTTCGCAAACCAAGCAACAGATGACGAGTTGTATCTGTATTTCAATAATGTCAAGGCTGATTATATACGAGTTGACGCCGACGAAGTCACATACAATCTCCATATAGCAATAAGATATGAGATAGAGAAAAAAATATTTGGAGATGAGCTAAGCGTTTATGAGATTCCTGAATTCTGGAACGATAGGATGGAGCAACTGCTTGGAGTGAGGCCAACTAAGGATTCACAGGGAGTGCTTCAAGATACCCATTGGAGCAGTGGACTCTTTGGCTATTTCCCAACTTACACTTTGGGAAACTTAGTTTCAGCGATCATTGCTTCAAAGATGCGCAAAGACCTAGCGGATTACGAGGAAAACATCAAGGGTGGCAATTTCGAGCCTATCAAAGAATGGTTAAGATTAAAAATACATCAGCATGGATCTGTCTATGCTCCCAAAACGCTTCTTAATAATACCTTCAATGAAGGCTATAATCCGGATTACTTTGTGACCTACATAGAGAATAAATACCTTGGGTCTTGAACCCTAATCTATTTGATTAAACCTATATTCTAATTCTTAGCCATATTCATATTCAATTCTTTTATACCATTTTTTGAATTCTTTTGCTAGACGGGGATCACTTTAGATATCTTTAAATCTTTCAATAGAGCCCCTATTACATGCAGATACCCAATCCATAGATATATCCGAGGTTTATTACCTATGGATAGTAGTAGTAGTTATTCTGATTCACCTATGGAGATTTAATAGGCGAAGTCGATAAGGGTGGCAAAATACCAAAATTTATTTCACATATTCTTTTGATTAAAATCAAATTTGTAGTTGTTTCCACCGACCACATATACCATAGGAACTTAATACCACCGAACTAGATACCTATTTTAGTAGCAGTTTTAGATAATTTAACTAATGATTTTCTATTTTCGATTATATATTATATGCAAATTATAAATGTCATTCATGTTAACTACTTTGCCTCTTGCTGAAAATTGAGCAGAAAAAAAAGTAAAAATTTTAAGGATGGATTGATTATTTTGCTTTAATGCCTTCAATAACTCCAATCCTTTTAGAACTGGGGTAATAAGTTTGAATATATCTCCATCCGGATTGATTTAAAATCGACTCATACTCTTCCTTTGTTCGTTCTCTTCCGGAAGTTGCACACATCATATGTATATCAAATAGTTTGGAAAAATGTGGTGTTGTTGGGTCTGGTACTATATGTTCAATAATAAATACCTTGGATTTGTCAGGAGCAGATTTATTAACATTGGAAAGTATTTTTATACATTCTTCATCATTCCAATCGTGGAGAATCATTTTCATTATATATAGATCTGCAGGAGGTATATGATCAAACATGTTTCCTTTAAGATATGTACAACGATCCTGTAAACCCATTTTATTGGGCCATGATGAGTCTTGATTGTTAACTACAGGTTCTAATTCTAAGATTGTTCCATTTAAGTGATTATATTTTGAATGCAAATGACTTAAAAGATGTCCTTGACCACCACCAATATCACAAATATGAGAGAAACTTGAAAAGTCATATCCGTCAAGCGCTTCTAACACCATGGAAGTATGCATTGCTGAATAGCTGCTCATTGCATCGTTGAAAACTTTGGAATATACTGCATTTTCGCCTGCATAATCAAAAATGTTGTTTCCATATTCTGAAAGAAAGGCATTTTGTTGTCCATCTTTAATCATTCTTGGCAAATGCTTCCATATTTGATAATGCTCTGGTCCCTCCTCTAAAAGCAAAACTCCTTGAAGAGTTTGAGGATGATCTTTTCTTAGCAGTTCCCCTAAAGGGGTGATTGAGAATGTGTGACCATTATTCCCTTCTTTTAAAAAACCTAAAGAGGCAATTGATCTAAGAATGCGATATGTCATTGCCTCATTCAGATTCAAATCCTTTGCAATTTGACCTATTTCTTTAGGATTTGTTGTTAGATAATCAAATATACCTAGTTTAGCACCAGTATACAGTATTTGACTTTTCCATCTACCAAATACAATATCTATGGTTTTATCAAATATAGACATATTTCTATTCTATCGAACTATTTATTATTTGTTGGTAGGATCCTATTCATCTAAAGAGTTATTGTTATCTTAAATGATTTTTTCATTTCTTTAATCTGCATAAAGATAAAGTTGTTTCTATTTATGTTGTATAACTCTCTTCCTTTTCTTTTATTATATTTTTAAAATGAAGTGAATCCATTTAATTAACCCATTTAAAATTCCAAACGATTTCTATCAAACTAGATACCTATTTTAATAACAATTATTGATTTTAAGTATTATTTGATAATAATAATAATAATAATATGGCAATCAATTTAAAATAATACATTGTAAAGTATTATTAGACTGTTCTCTGTTTAGAATATATTGATAAAACCAACTGATATAAAACCCCCTTTTACTGAAGATTCAGCTAGATCTAAAGTAAAATCTGCTCAAGATGCTTGGAATACATGTAACCCTGAACTTGTAGCTCAAGCATATACTATAGATTCAAAATGGCGTAATCGTATCGAGTTTTTTAATGGAAGAGATGCAATTATAGAATTCCTCAAAAGAAAGTGGGCAAAAGAGTTAGACTATCGATTAATGAAAGAGCTTTGGTGCTATACTGGGAATCGGATATCTGTAAGATTTGAATATGAGTGGAGAGATGCCGATAATCCTGCTCAATGGATGAGAACACATGGTAATGAACATTGGGAATTTGATGATGATGGTCTTATGCGTATTAGAGATATGAGTGCCAATGATTATCCTATAGATGAATCCGAAAGACGTTATAGTTAATCATTCAAATCTTTTTCTATCAATTCATCAATTCATTTCATCATAGACATTATATATTAATGGTTACCATGCTCTATTTCTTTTGATATATTATATGTTATATCTTAAATTTTTATTGCAACATATGAGTTATTGTTTTTTTTATATTGAATACTTTAATTATTGATAATTTCTCATACTATGCATATCTTTATAAATTAATTATTGATGTATAAAAAAAGATATATTTTATCTATTGTTCATTTAACAATCTAAATGAATTTAATGAGCAAAGAAAAAAAATATTTTTATTTTAATAGATCATCTTTTATTATTTTATGAGACTCATTATCTTTTAATTCTTTTTTTCATTTAGAATATTTTTCTGAATCTTTTCCAATAATTATCCTTAAAGAGAACAATCGTTTTTTTCGTTTGAAACTTTTTCTATTGCTTGTATTATTTCATCGGCAACAACAGACGGTGGAAGGGCATTGTCCATAGCTTTGTAGTAAAATGACAAAAATTTCTTTATTGTATTGTTATATGGAGAGAATGAACTATTTTCTTTATAATATTTTTCAGTATCTATTTGGTTTTTGTTATCATCAATTTTATATTTATTAATAGGCAAGATTATATCTTTCACAAATTCGGTATTTATCGGACCAGGTTCAATTAATATTATTTTAATTCCAAAAGGCTCCAATTCATATGATAATGATTCACTCAAACCTTCAACTGCGAATTTTGTTGCTACATAACCAGATTGAGATGGTATTCCAACCAGTCCAGATAGGGAACTAATGTTGACTATTATTCCATTTCTTTGATGTCTCATTATCGGAAGAACTCTTTGAGTTACTCTTATTACCCAAAAACATTAGTTTCAAATTGGTTTTTTATTTCACTTACTGAAAGATCTTCCATTGCACCAAAAAGCCCGTAGCCAGCATTATTAACTAAGATATCAATCTGTTTATTTTCATTAATTATCTTTTCAATAGCATTTTTTACTGAATCATCCTTATCGGCATCCATCTCAATTATTTTTATTTGAAGGTTTTTATCATGGATTATACTTTCTATTTCTTTAAATTTTTAATGTTTCTCATTGTGGCATAAGTAAGATAATCCATATGAGCAAGGGCCAGGCATGTTTCATATCCTATGCCAGTAGAACTTCCTGTTACAACTACCACTTTTTTATTATTGATCTTATTTTTGTAAAGATAAATTAAAAGTAAATATAATTTATTATGACCTTAACCTATTAGTCAAAAAGTATTGTAAATCCTCTGGATTTCTGGATGGCTTTTTTATTCAAACTTTTGATCCCTCTTTGCATTCAAATATCGAGCATCGGTAATAATTTATTTCTAATGGATGTTTAGATTGGATTTAGATTTCCAAAAGATTCCCGCCGAAACATTATTGGTTTTTATTGGGAATATATTATTCTTCAAAAGAAATATCATGATATTTACAATATTGCTCGAAATGATTGAACATTGAATATTTGCTAGCACTTGTTAATATAAAAGACAACTGTTACAAATGATGTGATTGATGGTCTATTTCCAAATATTATGATTTCTATTTTACAGTAGCTGCTTTGCTGTATTATTCGAAAAGCAGTTAAAAATATGATATATCCATAAAAAACTAAACATGACTAATTATGTTATGATCTTTTCATAAAAACATTAATAAAAAAAATTGAGATAGGGAATCATTGCAAATAACAGTTATGGATTATAATCACGCGAGTAATATGATATCATAAAATAGAATCATCACTTTTAGTATAATAACATCTTTATTGTGTTCTTATACGCAATATTTCCTACTCTGATTATATACAAACAAAATAAAAATCTATAGTCCTGAATCGTTTTTCCTGATAATGAAATTCCAGGGTCTGATAATGCATAAGTATTCTATAGAAATGATAACAAAGAGAAAAGTACGAGATTAAAAGTTTATAATATTGTGATCTATTTAGAATTTTAATCAATTATTTTTAATACTAGACAACAACAAAATCTGTTGCCTATTCATCCTTTTTGACCCATTTATCGCCCTCTTTTTTATATTCTTTTTTTACAGCCGCCCATGCTACCTTGTGTGCTACTTCTTCAGCACTTTCGCCTTTACCTCCTCTTCTCTTATCGGGGTCTTGATACTCTTTAACCGCACTAGCATGTGCCTTTTTAAATATGTGCTGTGCATGTTCTGGAAGTTGATCTATTCTTTTTTCAGTGGATTCAGATAAGCCTTCATCTTCTATTCTACCATTATTCCCACCTTTCTTTTTTTTGATGTCTTTTGTCATGTTATGATTAAGCAATAAATAATTTAAAAATTTATTAGTAAAAATGAATTTCAAATAATAATATGCATATTTAAAATTATTGAGTAAACATAATAAACAGTAAAATAAAAAATCTGACAGTTAAAAGATGAGTCAAAAAAATTGCAGATGAAATGCATAACCTAGGATTAGTAGTAGGAAAACTAGTGGATGAATTGCAAATGTAAAAAAGGTCAAAGCATATGTCAATAGATCTCTTGCATAATTAAAAACAATCATTACTTTTCAGTATGATACCTATTCAGTTTCTATCGACCTTGGTTCATTATCCTAAAGTTTGTAAGACCTACAACTATATCCGATACCTTACCGTACTTTCTTAATTTGTTTCTGAAAATATCACTCATGATCTTATACTT
>JAICXY010000185.1 GCA_025934495.1 Candidatus Nitrosocosmicus sp. | reverse complement strand
GCTACAAAAGTACAGGCCATGGAAATATCTAAAGAAAAGGAAAATCAAAGAATATGTTATCGATGAAACTATGATAAAAGTTGGCTCTGAATTAATATGGCTTTGGGTTGTTATTGAATCTGAAAATAAAGAAATTCTTTCTTTTTATAAATCAAAAGAGCGAAATATGTTTATAGCCGAGCGATTTCTATCCAAAGTTGTAGAAGAATATGAATTAAATTCTGTTTCGTCAGATGGTGGTACTTGGTATCCACAAGCATGCAGGTTTTTGAACTTACCGCATCTTCTTCATTCACCTTATAAAAGAAGTCTAATTGAGCGTACAATGCAGTACATAAAAGATAGAACTGAAAGCTTTGATAATTACTTTCCTTGTAAGAAGAACAAATGTAAATTACATCATATAAGACAATGGCTCAAATTGTTTGTTTATGAGCATAATAAAGAAATAATGTCTTAAGTTAACAGAGCCGTTATATTTAATAGAAAATTGAATATAATTAATATTTTATAAATATAGAATTTGTGTTTATGATAAAATGAAAATAATGATATAATTTATTTATTAATAGATCTAAATATAAATTGATTTTTGTTACAATATTGGTTTATTACCTGATTCTGTATTTAATTTATTTCCGCACATATTGCAAAATAAAGCATCAATTACATTTGGTTGATTGCATCTATTGCATTTATTTGGTATATTTAATTCTTGACCACACTTGATACAAAATTTGGAGTTTAAGATGTTTTTTTTCCTGCAAATGCCACAAATAATAAAATCATTTTGTAAAGTTGATGCTGATTTTTCTTTATCGTTATATTTTATATCTTTATCGATCAGGGGAAAGGTTTCATTTATTGGACTGGATATGATGGAATTTTTAACTGAAAAATTGCGTTGTTTTTTCATAGATTCTATTACTATTGTCAATCCGTTAGGATCTTTGATATTCTTTAAAGTTATAGGTGGCTTTTTATCAGCTATCACTACTATATCTCCTATAGTATTTGTTTGTATTTTGATATCCCTATGATCGGAAATTGAATATTTTGAAATATCCTGAGTCTCATGAGTATTTAAATCAGATAATTGTCTAATGTTTTTTACCGCTGTATCTACAATTTCATCTATCAAAATAAAACTTCCTCTATGACTAATATAGTCATATTGAAAAACTCTATAGTTTGTAACTAGGTCTAACCAACTAATTTTTTTTATATCATCAAACCCTTCTTTTGTAATTATATTATTCCAAACAATTTCTTCGCCTTGAAATAAAAAAGGAATCATTGGATAAATTTTCACCGAAGAAATTAGACCTGTTTGTGTTTTAAAATTCAATAAAGTTGTGATCTTCAAATTATCGTCATTTTGTAATTTATTATGTATTGTTTTGACATGTTGTATGAATTCATCAATTTGTTTATCTTTCAAATCAATTTTTATCATTTTTTTTTCTTTATCTCGGTTGTCAAATGATATTTCGACCATTAATTTCTCTCTTTTACGAAAAATTCCTCTGATTTGATTTACTACTTTAATATCAGTAATTGTTGAAATCGGTAAAAGAGGGCCTTCTTTACTTTTGCTGTTGTAAAATAAAATGGATGCGTCTAGTTCGATTGGACGAACTTCCATGGTATCTAATCCATTGTGTGATTTATCATCTGTACCTAAAACAAATTCTATTTTATATGTTGGAATTTCTAATAGTGAAGGTCCTATTATGGGTTTAGATGGTAGCCCTTTTGTATTGGAGTTCAAAATGGAATTAAGACCATCATGTTTTCCTGATTCCTTGGGAAGTACCATCAGCATAGATGGACAAATTATAGCTATTTTACTTTTATGACAAAAATCTCGATTAACAAAAATAGAAAATACATTTTTACGTCATAAAATGATCTTATTCTTGTAGTTTATGGTGCTGTTCACTTTGGAAAACCTATCGCTTGAAGATGTATTATTTCCTTTATGGATTCCATAAACAGGCACATCACAGTTTATTAGATGTAGATTATTTGTATTTTCTTGGATTATTTAGAAATGTAGCATAGACTTAAGTGATTTATTAAAATACGTCATGTATCTTATCTCGAAATGAATAATACTATTGATAATCTCAAAGATGTTGCAAATAGCGAAGGGATTTCCACATTGTTGGAGTTTTTTGGGATTGGCCGATTTTATAAACGATTTGATCAAGGTAATGATATAGATGTCAAAGAAATAATGAAAAATATGGATATAATATTATATAAGAATTTATTAAATTATAAAATATAGGGTATAATGTGGGCTCTGTTCATTTAACGATTCCTAACTCTTTATTGTGGTAATGGATAAATAAATTCAACCAGTTTTTCACATGTTTTAGTTTGCACTTATCAAGTCTACACGGAAAGTAGTCATCGAAACTTTCTTTAGTTCTGTCCTTTATGTATTGCATTGTTCTTTCAACCAATATTTTTTCAAAAGAGTTGTGAAGGTGATGTTGTAGTTTTAGGAATCTGCAGGCCTGCGGATACCATGTACCGCCGTCTGTAGAAACTGGATGTGATCCACAAGTTATCACTAATTTTGAAATAAATCTTTCAATAGCAACAAACATGTTTCTCTCTTTTGAAATTGATAATGCGAGAATTTGCTTGTTTTCTGCTGGCTCAATTATTGCAACCCAAAGCCATACTAGTTCTGACCCAACTTTAATCAAGGTTTCATCAATGATAAAT
>JAICXY010000124.1 GCA_025934495.1 Candidatus Nitrosocosmicus sp. | reverse complement strand
TTTCGTAATGAAAGACCGAGAAAATAAAGATGTAAAGAATATACTATGTCTTCAATGCTTGTTCTTTTTCTAATTTGTTGTATCATACATTATAAGCAAGGAAGAAATCTATAGCTTTTTCCTTAACTTTACAGAGCCTTTTTAACATACTTTTCATGATATTACTATTATCTGTTAGACTGCTGACCTAGTATGATACTATAAAGTATAGTAGCATTGTTTTTGATTTTTATGAATATATCTTCAATTTGTATAATTTTTGAAGATCTACTTTAATACTACTGTATATACAATATTAGATACAGCAGCAGAATCACCACTACCTATAAAGTAGATAATCGTCAGGAGTATGTATCATTTAGAAAGATATAGGCAAGTAAAAGAAAAAAAGAAACATATGCTCTTTACCATAGTATAACAATCCTTTACAAATCTGGTCTTCTTTTTTTCTCCTTCCTATTTCTTTCTTCTTTGTAATCTATATACAATAAATAAATAATTAATAGGCAAACTATATTTCCCTTACTAACTAGTATAACAATTTAAAGAATGATAATCTAATTTTGTTTTTTCATAGTTTTGCTCTCGCTCAAAATATAATCCAAATTCAATTTATTTTGATTATCTATATTTATATCTCATTTCCTAACTGAATAGATTTATCTGAAAAGATATCGATTTGTTTGCATGACTATTAACAGGATTACTTTTATATTACGCTATTATTTGATCCGTCTTTTTATTTTATATGACAATAATTACTAAAACTTCTATATCTAATCTTGGCTTTAATAATTACTATGAAAACAAATGGCGCATTATTAGGTAACCTTATATCTTCAGTATCTGCACAGAAAGAGCAACAACAACAAAATCAAACAAATATTTTTAATTCTTCTGCCATAACTAATGCATCAAATACAAATATGTCCTTTAATTATATGGTAAATTGATTTCGCAAAAAAAGGAATTTTATTAGAATTATCTATATTCATAGTGCACCAATCTGCTTCACCAAGCCCACTAAATCATAGGAAACTTTGTTATTATTGCTCTATCTAGAATTAGGGAGACCAAGAGCAATAATGCCTCCTTCAGAATTTGCACTAATAGTAAATGTCTGACCAGTTGTTACAAATAACATATGTCTAATTTTGAAGTTCTTTTAAGATATCATAGTGTTTGTAATTTATTTTCATCTCGACGAAACAAGCAATATAAACCATTATCTGTTTATGGTCGCTTTACATTATATGAAACAAATAATTATTTATATTGAACCTAAAAGAAGTTCTGAGATTATAGATATTCTCAACGAACATAAAGTTGGTGGAGTTGCATTTTATGACGTAATGGGCGCAGGTCCAGTAGAACATAAACCAGTTCATGGAATGGTTCGTATGTATTTGACAGGAAAAACAATTATTCCGGAGCATGTCAAAATTACCAAAATAGAGACAGTAGTTTCTGATTCAATAGCCCAAGAAATTGTAGATGCTATATTAAATAGCGTTCAGTCAGAAAAAGATCCACAAGGTATTATATTTGTTAAAGATGTTGCTAATGCACATATAATAGGAACAAAGCAAAGCGGAGAAGAAGCAATAAGAAAAAGATAAAAGAATAAAAGAATATGTATTATTGTTACTTTATAACCATAACGGTACAAAGTGCATATGTTACTATTGAAGAAGCAGTACTTCATAATAACAACTTCTTAAATCCTGTTCTCCCTCTCGTCCCCATTACAATCAAATCTATTTGTTTCTCTTCTGCATATTCAAAGATAATATAATCTACTGGTCTATATACTTATCTATCTACAACAAATAGATGCCACTTGTCGATATACTTTCTTTTATATAGTAGGTATCATCTTCAATCGCCGCCGTCCCGTCCAGTCAAACGTACTCAACTGGAAGGTATTGTTGAGGCCACAGATTGGCTAGTATGACTATATGAGCATTCAGGATAAGAAAAGTTGGATGGCATTGCTGGAATGTCTAAACCACCACCATATCCTTACAATAAAAAAATAGCAATACAATGGCCGATAGAGGGAGAGAGGGCCGCGTGTACATACATCCGGTTCCTTGTTATTACCAAGTCTCTGGTCGGTTAATCAAATAATCTACTTCTTCTACCACTACAAAAGGGTATAGATACATCCATTGATTGATAAATGATTAAGGATATATAGCTATTGGAAAGCAAGATAGTAGATAAAACAACCTAATAGGCCGGTTGCATCTTTAACGTGTTTATTTATATATCACAGTATTTAGGATTATAGGATCTTTTAGATTATCATAGATAAAAAGTGTGTCTTTTGAGACACAAGATCATAATTAATTTTCCATATATATACTATATACGAAATACTATATAACCATAATAATAGCAGTAAGACAGAGACTCGATATACTTTATACTACAAATCAGTATAGACACCCACACCATCTGCCACAGGCATTGATTGGCAATGGGCTCGGTACTCTCCCATATATAACTCTCAATGCCACAAGAAGAAGGTATAGTAATGGCCAAAAAAGAGCAGGTTAGAGCATGGCTCTAATACTTGCTACTGACCTCCTGCTTCTGGCTTGATCCATTATGTGGCATATAATGGCAATAAATACCAATCATATAGTCAAGATAAGAGTGCCTTTTGCACGAGGTAGATTATTCGCCAGGAGATTTTAATAGATTTTTCTTTGGGTTCTAACGCTACGGCTATTGAACTATAACCTCCATCATGTTCAAGGGTGCAAATAACTGCATATCTGCTTCTCAAAATACTTATGTTTTGTACTTTAATACCTGGCAAAATAATGATGACCTTCTAAACAAATCGAGTATCGGTTTGACATTGCTTGCCATTTTCACATATAGTACAACCAATACAATATTAGCAGTAGTAGTAGTAGTTGGCATGCAAGGTTGCTTGAATCGTATTGGGCGGGCCAGAAGATAGCTAGCCATTTTTGCGGCTCTGTTAACAGTTGTGTAAAATATTGGATATACCTTTATGTAAAATGATTGTACTTGCTTTGCCTACATGTTTTTTGTTATAGTTGTATGTCCAGTCATATACGGCTTTACCAATATCTTGTTCGTTTAAGAATGTGGAATTGTTTATAGCTGCTTGTCTATGCATCCAATATAACCATCTGACCTCTATTAGGTTGAGTTCAGGTGATCTACTTGGAGGAAGAAATACTAACTGTATCCTTGGGTGAGACATAGCTAGAGTTTCTTTTACCTTGTTATTGGATTTGTGTATCGATACGTTATCCAATACCAAAAATATCTGTTTGATGGCATCATCATATTTTTGGTCCACTCTTTTTATAAAATCAAGGAATTGTTTCCCTTCTATCTTTTGTTTATATGAGAGTGAGTGTGTGTCCACACCTAGTTGTTGGTATGATCATAGATACCAAACATGTTTAGAATGCCTTTTATCTTTTGTTGAGCCTTGGATACCTTTGACTGGATGGATGACCATGAGATACCACCACATGTTTTTGCTGCTACCGGCCCCTTCTCATCTTCGTAGAGCAGGACTGAGTCAACAGGTAACTTATTGTATCTTAGTTCTTCAATTCGCTTTTTTTCAAATGGTATTCTAGATCTATGCTATCACCCAAGAAGGTCACCTTTGATTGTCTGTATCTTATTCAATGTTTTAGGAGTAATTTTCTAATCTCTGTGTGACTTATGGATCACAAGGTTCAGTTCTTGGGACATGTATCCTGCAAGAACACGTAATGACCATATTGAGAAGGGTAGATGATAGCAATCTCTTGGATTCTTGACTGTTGCTATCTCAACAACTATCTTTTTTTCGATATTATCAGATATTTTGATTGGTTTGGTTGTATGTGTTTTCTGGATATGATGCCGTCAATTCCTTTTTCATTGAAACGATGCTATGTATCCACTTTTTTATGCTAACATCATGGTGATGATTGGTTGCCATCTTTCTTATTTCAGGAACTGTATATCCGTCATCTTTAAGCAGGATTATCTTGGCACGATAACTGGATTCTTTATCATTCCACTCTATCATAGCATACAAAATGTTTCTTTGATCATCCGCAATCTGCTTGAGGAAAGTATCCCTCATCATGATGATATTTTAAAATGGCTTTCTAAAGGTGTTGTGGTATGGCATCTAAACAAACACTGTTAGTTTACAGGAAGAAAGCATACATAGGTTCTGTAAAGTTAAGATATTATTTCTTTATTGTAATAGTTAGCAAATAGATTAAACCATTGTTTCACATGCTTCAGTTTACACTTCTTTTTTCTACAAGGAAAATAATCGTCAAAACATTCTTTGGTTCTGTCTTTAATACTGGATAGTCCTTTCAATAATGATACTTTTCTCCAAAGAAGAATATGAAGATGATGATTTTCTTCAAGAACCTGCTGCATGCTTGCGGCGATGGATACCAAGTACCTCCACTGTTGAAACTGGATGTTCTCCGTACTCTTTTATAGCATTAGAAAGAAAATGTTCGGCTACTACAAACATATTCCGTTCTTTGGATATGCTCATTCCAAGAATATTCTTAGTTTTTGATTCAATAGCTACTCAAAGCCAGATGTATTCGAAGAACCTAATTTGAGTCGAGTTTCATCAATTATAAATTCAGATATTTTGATCTTGGTGTATGATAATCTTTCTGCAGGTTTGTACCTTATATCCAATCTCTTATTGCAGTATTGACTCCTTTTGACAAATCTGGATATTGCTTTGGATGTATTTCGTAATGGAAGACCATTAAAGTAAAGGTGTAAAGAATATACGATATCTTCAGGTTCTGTCTTTTCCTAACTTGTTGTATCATAAATAATAAACAACAAGAAAATCTATAGATTTTTCCTTAACTTTACAGAGCCGCCGTCTGTATTTACAACCATTATAACCATCTTCTACTTTTATTAAATTAAGTTCCAAAGATCCTAATGACAGAAAAACCACTTTTACTCTTATGCAACCTTTGGATATCTCTTCCGCTTTGTTGCATAACTCAATTTTTTCGTAATAGCATTAATCGTCTAATCTAAGTTTAGGGAATCGGATACCTATAATTCGTTTTGTCATTGTAAATTTCAGTCAACAAAAACAAATTTTGGTGTTATGCAACAAAGCATATCTCTTCCGTACATTCTTTGATTTGTGTACTGAAGGGTTATAAAATATGATGAAGAAATTTTGGATGTTCTTATCAGCATACCTTCTATCTATTCTTTTAGAAAGTCAACAAACTGATTCCCTGTCTAATTTTTATAATGATGTGTATGCATCATTCATTTGCATGGTCATATACTCCAAGAACATTTAAAAATGCAGTTAATTTTTGATCCTTTTGGACCTTTGTATATAGCGATGACAATATGATGAGTCGCTATTGTTGTTATAGGTACTGATCCTCTATCACCATCTACATATAGTACCACAGAATCTGATGAAGGTGTGTCGCACCTAGCTGTTGAATATACTTTTTTCAAAGTATAGTCTGCTGTATGATCATTGCTTTTATTTGATAAAACAGTTTTAGATTTTCCATACTTTATTTTATGTTTGAGAAGGATATTTATTATTTCTGCAGAATGGCTTATTGTAAATCCAGGCAAGTCATACATAAAAAAGCCAGACCGTAGTCACAATGACCATTTAGAGAATCCCAAACTATAATCATCTCTTGGGTTTGATGATGCTATATAAACTATTTTTTTCACGACATAATTATAAATTTTGTATTGCTGCTTATGATTGTGCTTTTTGATACGAGATTATCAATCCCTCTTTCGAATCGATATATTCATTTTCTGATTTATAAATCATGAGGCGCCTGTTTTTTAGGCAAAGTTTGAAAGATTTCCCGGCACCAGATTTTCTTTCTATATCTTCTTTTATAAGATAAATGTTTTATTCATATTTTTCATATCTTTGCTATTTCGTTATTATAGATATCATAACTCTTGCACTGTCAAGGCAGCAGTGAATGATTTGAAAAGTAATGGCTTTTTAAATAACTATAGTATGAAAGCAAAGAGAGAACAGGTTAATGCGAACTTTAGATCATAAAGATGTTTGTACGTAATTATGCAAGATCTACATGGTTTTAATACTATTTGATTGTACATGTTTTTACAATAAAATTGATAAATTTATGAATGCTGCAGTATTTTATGGACCAAATAATATCAAAGTTGAAAATGTAAATATAAAAAAAAGAAATAACAATGAGTGCCTTTTAAAAGTTTTATCTTGTTCTGTTTGCAGTTATGATATAAGGACTTTTAGAAATGGACATTTTAAAGTAACCCCTCCGATAATATTAGGTCATGAAATTTGTGCACAAATTGTTGATGGATTTTATGAGAAAGATATCAACATCAAATCCGGAACTAGAGTATCGATTTATCCTGTGATACCATGTCTTATCTGTTGGTATTGCAAAAATAAAAAATATAATTTGTGCACAAATTTAAAAGAAATTGGTTCGTCCATTAATGGAGGATTTGCAGAGTATATTTTAATTCCCAAAACAATTTTTAAAATAGGTGGCATAGTTTCTATATTAGATAACATTACAAATGAAGAGGCTTCTTTAATTGAACCTTTAGCTTGTTGTATAAATAGTGTAAATCAAATAAAAAACTTTGAATTCGGATCGGTAATAATTTTAGGTGATGGTCCAATTGGTTTAATGCAACTGATGTTAATAAAAAGATCATTTAAAGTAAACGTTACTGTAATTGGTAAAATTTCTCATCGATTAGGTTTGGCAAGAAAATTGGGAGCAGATCTGACAATATTACTTGAAATTGACGATAATATTGATAATTATATTGAAAGATATAAAAAATATTTGAAAGAAGTGGGTGAAGAATTTTCACCTAACGTAATCTTTGTATCTAACAACAATCCATCCTCTTTGAATTTGGCAATAAAATTGGTAAATAAAAATGGAAAAATAGTATTATTTTCAGGTATTAAAAATCAAAATAACGAAAATAAAATGTTGACAAATATTGATCCTAATTTTATTCATTATAATCAAGTTTCAATTTTTGGAAGCTTCAGTTCTACCCCAAATGATATGAGTGAAGCTATGAAGATTATCAACTTTAAAGAAATAAACTTGAGGAGTTTAATTACCCATGAATTTTCCCTATTTAAAATAAAAGATGCCTTTGATACATCAGAATCCTATAAAGGGTTTAAATCCATAATAAATAAATTTTAATTGTAAAATTATTATTCTCAATCAGAAAATATTGAATGGAGATTTTACCATATTAAATTGAATTGATTTTTCGCTGTTTGACTTGCTCTATTAGTACACGAACTATTTCTTGACCAGTCCAATCTTCATAAAATACTGTTCTTCTGTATGTATGGGCTCCAAAAAATCGTTGTGTTAATCTGCCATCTTTTTCCCTATGAAATCTAGCACCCCAGTTAACTAATTCGTTTACAGAGTCAGGTGCACTTTTGCAAAGTAATTCAACTCTTTGATAATCTGCTAAAAACTCTCCCTCACGAAGTGTATCAGTAGCATGTATCATCCAACTATCTTCTGGATCCATAGTACCAAGCGCTGCATTGATACCTCCTCTTGCAAGTACAGTATGTGGATCTCCTTTTCTATTCTTGCTAAATAAAAGAACATTTGCACCATTATCATGAGCTTCAATTGCTGCTCGAAGGCCTGCAGAACCACCTCCTATAATAAGTACATCACAAGAATGCATAGATACAGAATTTGTATTTGTATTTGTAGTAGTAATCAATAGAATATTAAAGTCCATTTATAATTTAAAACGAAAAAACAAAGGAGCATATAGACAATAAAGCGAACAAATCAACGTTTTATTGTGGCTATAAACATTAACTTTTACGAAATATAAAAGATATTAGCTTAATTCTTGTAATGGAACACCATTTTTATTCATATTATCACTATCGCTCTTGATTTGCTCCTCGACATGTCTTTGAATTGCATTCTTTAATGTATCAGTAACTATTTGAATAATACGAGGATCATCTAACTTTGGAACTATGTAATCATCTTTCAAATTATTACTATCTACTATCTCAGCAATCGCAGATGCAACAGATACAAGCATATCTTCACTCAAAGTATTGATTCTAAGATCCAATAGTGCACGTAATATTGATGGAAATACTACTGCATTATTGATCTGATTTACAAAGTCTGATCTTCCAGTAGCTACAATTCTTGCTCCTGCTTCCATTGCATCAGAGGGTAGAATCTCTGGATCTGGATTGCTAAGTGCAAATACAATTGGATCCGGGTTCATAGATTTTACCGAATCTTTGTTTATCAACTGTCCTCTTCCGGAAACTCCAATAAATACATCGGCTCCCTTTAAAACATCATCAAGGCTTCCAGCTATTTCAGAAGGGTTAGTTTTATCAGCTATTTCTTTTTTATAATGGTTATTTTGATAGGTATTAGTATTATTATTATTATTATTTCTTTTATTAGTATTATTATTATCTCCTTCTACTACCCTATTTTTATATAATGCTCCAGCACTATCGGTTACAATAATATTTTTAGCTCCTGCTGTATGCAATATCCTGAATATTCCATAACCAGCAGAGCCTGCGCCAGCTATTACTATTTTTATTTTTGATATATCCTTATTACCTATTAATTTAATTGCATTCAATAAAGCAGCAAGGGTTATTATTGCGGTGCCATGCTGGTCATCGTGAAATACAGGTATTGATAATTCTTTTTGCAATCTCTCGACTATTTCTAGAACTTTGGGTGATTCTATATCTTCTATGTTTATAGCGCCAAATCCAGGTTGAATCGCTTTGACAAATTTTATTATTTCTTCTTTATCTGTCAAATCTATGCATAAAGGAATTGCATTTATGCCTCCTAATACTTTAAATAAAACTGATTTTCCTTCCATAACAGAAAGTGCTGCTTCTGGACCGATATTCCCTAATCCAAGCACTCGTGTTCCATCACAAACAATAGCAACATTATTCCATTTAGATGTATAATCATATGCCAATTCTTTATCTTTATTTATCTTTGAGGCTACATATGCCACACCAGGGGTATATATTAAACCTAGTACTCCTTCTTTATTTTCGTCATTAGACTTGGAATTGGATAAAGATACTTTATTATGAATTTCAATCTTGCCCTTTAAAATTCGATGAAGGTTTATTGCATCATCTTCTAATGTCAAGTTATTATCTAATGATTTACTTCTT
>JAICXY010000191.1 GCA_025934495.1 Candidatus Nitrosocosmicus sp. | reverse complement strand
TCCTTCCCACAAGTGGATATCACTATGACAAACTCCAGAAGATTGAACTTTGATGAGAACTTGAGAACCTCTTGGTTTTGGCGTTTCTAATTGTTTAATTTCTAATGGTTCTTTTGGTGTGACTATTTGTGCTGCTTCCATAAAATATATCTAATAATATTTTACATAACAACTATTTTAGTTTGTAACTTGTATTTGTATTATTTTGCAATGTTCATTTATCTCGTAAAAGGATTTAGTAGTATGCTCTAAATCTTTTTTGTAATTTCAAAGTTAAAATATTTTCATAAACTTTTATTGTTATAGTTATGTGACAGATTTATGGATCATAATAAAAAAGACTCGAAATTAATCTAAATTTAAAATTTATCCTTATTTAACTTGTAAATTGCAATTTTTTTTGAATATATTCAACAAAAGTTTTTTTCTAAATTAATTGTCTTTGGAATATCTTTTTTTCGGTACCGAAAAATTATTGATGGTAGAAGGATTAAATAATAAACTGTAAAATATTCTAATTATAATTTTGATATCTTTTCTAGTATTATCATTAAAAGATAATAAAAATAAACTGTAATAAATATTCTTAAAGGTAATAGATATTATAAAATTTTTTACTATAATATCTTAAATAATTTATTTTAAAAGTATAGCATTATCTTTTTATTTAAAGAAATGAAATATTAATTGCAGGTTGTTGTAATATATGGCAAATCAAACATCACTCAAATAGAATCCAGTATCCAACAAATAAAGTGATTCCAAAAAGACATGCAAAATAACGAGAAGTTGTATCATTCAAGGCGAAAAATAAAATATGAGGTTTTGGTAGGTCGATGTGATAATCAAACACCTACCAAAACATCATCTTCCTTCATTCGGCTCTGATTTTATAAAGTTCATATTAGCATTCCTCTTTAAAATACCAATATAAAATAAATCTACATCTAATCTTTTTGTAATATATCATTTTTGGTATTGTATTTTATTAGGTTCTGTCTGGACCTATTTGCCTCTTTTTTTATATAGCACATTTGATACATACCCTCGTTTGACTATTTCCTATTTTATTGATTTAGAATTATATACTACCAAGACAAGACATTGCTATCGATATGTACATTTTTTGTCCCTTTTTCTTGTATTTTCATAAATGAATTAAGAAGAGGCTAACTATCATTTGAAAAATTTCATTATTAAATCAGTAATCTATATTCATTCATTCCTATGACCAATCAAGCAAGAATATAATTTTATCTGATTTATACAAACTAAAGGAATAACCTACATGAAAAAGTTGCCAATTCATTTAATCATATTATATACGTAAAAGAGTAAACAAAATAGATGGTCGTTGTAGCTCATTAAATAATAGTATCATTCGTATTAATGATACTATTATTGCGACATATAGAACAGGGATTAAGGTAATAGTAGGTATCAATAAAGGAACTATAAAAGGGATTAATTAAGCAAGAAGAATAAAAACTATTTGAAGGTATATATAAAAATACATTGAAAATTATGTTTTGAAGGTTAAATAAGAGATAACTAACGATTGTAAAGAAATGAAAATATGTAGTGAACATTTTTTTAAAAAGAAATTACAACAAAGATGTAAAGATAAAGTTGCTTTTAGATAACATGGCAAATAATAACAATGAAAATTTAATGTCTCCTAGGGAAACGGAAAGTTCTAAAATCAAGATAGTAAGGATTCTATCGGTTGTCAAATAATACCAGTATCAAAAATAGATATGTTAGATACCAAATAAGAATTCCTTAGACAAAAAATAAAGAAAAAAAGGACAACAAGGGATTACTGAGATAATATTTTACTTTATAAAAGAAGTTTGGATGAGCCTGTTTCTACAATAGATTATCAGAATTTGATAAAAGAGAGCACATTTATCTAGAGCCTATCTCAAAATTATCTTTCTATAGATTATGAGGCTGTATGCATGGTAGATGTACCAAACCTAAGTAATTGAATTTTTCGTTATCATTATATTAAACATTTATACAAAAATATTTTTTGCCTCAATTTTACAACGACTAATCATTGTACAATCTTTAGATGTTGATACAAACTACATTAAAATGACATTCAGATATAGAGTTAGTCAACAAAACAATCAATCAAATTAAATTGACTATTATACCATTTACAAAGTTGGTTAAATCAAATATACTGGTATCTTTTTATCTATTAAAAATAAATGCAGTTTAAATTACAAACTATATCTTCGTATTACTTATCGATGATAAAATTATTTAGATTGCTTGTGCTAATTAACATATCCTTATCTAACGATTCATAATCTTTCGGTACCGAAATATATTTTTTGCATATTTTTTCTTGGCTCTCATAATGGTGTCGATTTGCTCATGCAGTAT
>JAICXY010000069.1 GCA_025934495.1 Candidatus Nitrosocosmicus sp. | reverse complement strand
TGATGAAGCATTAATCGAAAATATTACTATTCAACTCTTTTGAATAATAATGAAATCTATATATGAATAGATCGTCTCCAGATTGTACATATAGAGATTATTTATATTTTAATCCATCAATCTGGATTATTGGTCTATTAATATCGACATTAATAATCCATTGGAAAATTCATGATAAGATTCCATAGGCCTTTAGATTTTTGATGGTTAAAATAATATTTACTCATCATTTCAAGCAATAGTAGTTGTTTATCCTCTTCTGAAGGTAAACAATCAATACACCCATTCCATTTTATGATTATTTTATTATATGAATAACATCTTTATAGGATGATGAGGCTAGATCATGAAATCAAACAAGTCCAACAATAGAATCTATCACCAATATTGATACTCTTTCTGTTATACATGTTAGACAAAGATTTTTTTTACTAATGTCTTTCTAAACCTTCATAACAGCCATTAGGCCAGATAAGATTGGTTGCCATCATCCTTATTTCTGAAACCGTATAATCGTCATCTTTGAACAGGATGACCTTGGCACGGTAATTGGATTCCCTATCAGTCTCATCAATCAATTATACAAAGTGTATCTTTCCTCATCAGAATTGATCTGGGGAAAGTATTATCCTTCATAACATCTACCTCCATGATGGTTAGCTAAAGGTGTTGTGGTATGGTGTATAAACAAGCACAATCAGTTTACAGACCAATATACAGCATCCTTTACACAACTGTTAACTTAGGAAAAACCTATATCTTTAATACAACCATATCTATTATGATCAAGAAACAGATAACCATCACAGATTATCGGTTATGTCTTATACTTGTACTTTCTTGAACTATTATTTAGAAATGCGGCCAAAGCATTATCTTTCTTTTTCTAATATAATTAAAATAAGTCATGGTTCTATCTGGAACTGGATACAAAAGTACAATACATTTATCTAACGTCTTTTAAGAAAAAATGTGAACTGATCTATCTACAACCAAGCTTTAGTTAGAAGAGTGAAAATATTACTGTCTTTGATGTCGTTAAAACTGGGAAACTGAATTAAAGCAAAGAATAAAGATAAAGTTGGTGAACTATTTCAAATCGAATACATCTATTTACTTGGTCTTAAGTAATTTCATTTTCGTTATCAACAAGCACAGAAAATTATAAGGTTAATACATATTCTTACAAAGTAAAGAATTGACGGTTGGACAGTATTGACAGTTGTTTTCAGACATTCTTAAAGATTTCGTGATGGCAATGGATCATTCTATTTCCCACAGATTTATAAAACAACTGTCCAGAAACTGAAGATATAGATAATAAGGTTATGTCTTATTTGTGATGGGATTATTTCTGTTCCAATATCTTTAAATTTCTCTTTACTCAAACTAGGTATGAAATCCTGTTTATAGGACCGATATCGACACTAAGCCCTCCTGACCCGTTATGATTTTGTCTCTTTTTAGGGATTCTGCTAATAATATGGTGAAAAGAAAAAAGTGGTAGAAAACCAAAAAATACAGCATCTACAGGACTGGCTCATCAAACTTTCAGATATAAAACTTCACATCCATAAACTTAATAAAAACCAAGATCGATAAAGAAAACTATGATTTTCTAAAGCTACCCTTGCATGGGATTGCCAAGATACACAAGTAGAAGATAGGCCAAGCACGTGGACCTCATAATGTAGAATATCAAATACATCCTAATGAAACAATAATGATGTTCATATACTGCTGGGATAACCATTCCGGTTTTATGAAAAACAAGATATTTCAGAAATAATGATATTCCTTGGTCGAGTTGAGGGTAGGTTAAAGAATAGCAACTTTGATCGCCTGACATAATAATCAAGAATCATTCATAATAAAATAAAAAGGTACATTTGAAAACAGAATTGTTTAATGCCGATCTTATATCTACAAAAAACTGCAAAAAATACACTTGTTTAAAATAGTCAGACTGTGTTAGTTTTATATGGTGAAAGATGAAAAATCAAACAATTCGTCAACAACATCACCTAAGACCAGTTCTTCTAAACGATCTTCGATAGTACTAGCTCTAGTGGCATTAGCACAATTAATGGTTATTGTAGATTTTACGATTGTGCAGGTTGCCTTGCCATCAATAGGAAAAGAGTTTGGTATATCTATCAATGGTTTGCAATGGATAGTTACTGCTTATGGTTTGACTTTGGCAGGGTTTCTATTGTTCAGTGGTCGTAGTGGAGATATCTATGGCCATAAAAAGTTGTTCATCCTAGGAATTATCTTATTTTCTACTGCTTCATTGGCAGGTGGTCTTGCATCTTCTGAATTTATTTTGATCCTTTCAAGAGTAATTCAAGGACTTGGTGCTGCAATGGCTTCTGCTACAGGATTATCAATTATAGCCACAGTCTTTCCCGAGGGCAAAGAGAGAAATCGGGCTCTAAGTATTTTTGCAGCAGTGTCAGGTTCAGGTTTTGTTGCTGGAATGACATTGGGAGGAATAATCACTTCAACTTTAGGGTGGAGATGGGTGTTTGAAATCAATGTACCAATAGGAATCATTGTATCTTTTTTATCAGCAAAGTACATTTCAAATACCATCGGTCAAAATTACAAAAAAAATAGACATCTTGATATTTATGGGGCAGTTTCAGTAACCGCAGGGCTAATGCTACTTGTTTATTCTCTAAATATTGCACAAGATATTGGATTCGAGTCTCCTCAAACACTTGAGCTTCTGTTATCGTCCGCCATAGTCCTATCTGTCTTTATTTTGATAGAGTATAGATCAAAGGCACCTCTCATGCCCCTTGGCTTTATACTAAGAGGCTCAATCTTTTGGACAAACGTCCTGGCCTTGCTTCAACTTGCAGCGTTTGTGGCAATGACATTTATTCTTACCAATTATTTTCAGCAGGCTCTTGGTTACTCTGCTCTTTCTACAGGTCTTGCATTAGCCCCAATGGGTGTGGTCTTTTTAATAATCTCTGCATTTTTGGCAGCACCATTAGTAAATCGCTTTGGTGTTAAACCTTCCTTAATCTTGTCGATGGTTTTGCAGACTGTAGGCTATCTCTTGCTGTCAAGGATCTCTCTTACAGAAAGTTACGTAGGCGGATTGCTAGGACCAATGCTCTTAATTGGATTTGGAGCCGCATTTAACTTTACTTCAACTAATATAGCTGTACTGATGGGAACAAGGAGAGGTGAAGAAGGTCTCGCATCAGGATTGATCAATACATCTAGACAAATTGGAGGTCCTATTGGTATTGTAGTACTTTTGACAATTGCTACTTTTGGAACTCCACATATAACAGGCCAGATAATACCATCCACTGCAGCCTTGGTAACAGGGTTTGGTTATGCTTTTTTGGCAGCTGCATTAATAACTGGAATCGGAATTGTCTTTGCATTTTCATTGAAACAACAAAAACAACAACATCAAGGTAATTCAGGGAAGGCTACACTGTACAGAGTTGATCTTTAGACTATACCTCTGCATTCAACATAGTCAAATCAAGAGGAGAAAACTTTCTCTGATAATATCAAAGGTTAACATTGTGTGTGACACCTTTCTCCTCGATTTAGCGGCGGTAACGCCGCTAACTTGACATTACCTCGTCTTTGTTTGGTCATAAGTATACGGTCAATCCGGCCATCAAATTCATTCTTATAATTATAAAGATTTGAGAAATTACAAGGATATTTATTTTTCATATTAAATTTCTCATAATTCTGAGGATAAGGTAGAGGTCATACGAACAAGGCTTTTCATAAATCATCACAAGTCATGCGGCTTATTTCAGTAGCAAAAACAATGTTTAATCTTAAAATAGAAATGGATATATCCATAACTTAATGTGTATACTTTCTTTCAAAGCATCTTCTTAAAGCGAAAGCGATAAGACCGAATGTGACTGCCCCGCCAACTATTTTAATGACACAGTCTATCAATCCTACCTTGACAGCTCCTCCCGATGGAAGCAGTGGTAGAAAATCTGCAAGAATTCTTTCACCAGCCTTCAACCAATGACTGCCATTTCCAATCTGTGTTAAACCAATAAACCTGGAAGATACAGGAATAGTAACGGCAGCAGATATCTTATTGAGAATACTCGTAGTATTAGAGATATTACCATTGTTATTTGTCCTTATGATGGTTGTAAGGTTTATTGATAGTGATGGTGCCAGGTGAAAAATGTATAACATATTGAATTTGTGAATAAATAAATGATAGTTTCGTATAAGTTATCAAATAATGCATACTAGAATCCTGTAAATGGCAGTGAGTTAGTCTAAGACGAAACACTAGCATTACTTATGGCGGAGTAAGCAGATTTGATTCATCGTTCTTTATGTTCTAACATATTATCGGTAAATTTTATAATAGATCGCACTTATTTAAAGAATTTCCAAGTTGTAGTTGCGGATGAATCTGGGCCAAATCCTGGATTAGTTGCAGTTACTTCAGCAGTGTGTTTACCTTTTTCGTCTAGGTTTGTTGCAGTATGATCGATAAGTGGTCGGTACCATTAGGGGGATCAATTTTGTCAAAATATAGTGTAGTAATACCACTTGTCGATGTTGACTTAATTTTCAACTCATCCACATTTTACGATGTACCTAACGTATTTGTTACTAGATCACTTGCATATTTAGAAACTATAAACACCATGACTATGGATTGAGTTAGTTCTGATTTAGTTATGCCCATCTAGTATTCCATAGTTTATCAATTCATATACTATATCATATACCTTGTTTTACTTTCTTCTTAATTTCTTTCTAAATACATCTGCAAGTATTTTGTATTTTTTCAATCTACAGATAGCATATGCTCTCTATCTTTATCCTCTTTTTGTTGGAATGGCTTTTGTTATATTCTAGTTATTCTTCTTCATCTTGTGACAATCTCTGATTTCTCTTCTTTCTATTAGATATGGGTGATAATTGCTCTGGGAAATCCTCCTCTATACCAAGGTATCTACTTCAAATACATTAACAACCTCCTCTTTGGGAGTTACAGGATGATTCTCTTTATATACTCAATATACAGTCATGCCTTTTCTTCCTTTCTAATGATTTGTTTTGTGAATGATACAACCACAATGATTGTTAGTCATAAGATGTGTCTTTATAGCATGACTTTTCTTTTTGCCCGAATAGTACATCTTTCTTTTGGCATTTTCAACAGGTCTTGGAATATGCTGTTCTGTGGAATCTATGAAGGACAGAAAGCATGGAAAATATTTTTCAACTTCTTGTGGCGTTCGCAGTCTTTTTGCTATGTTGTATATCTTTGCGGAATTGATATGCGTTTTCTAATCATATTCAATATTCAATCTTTTGTATATCTCTACAAATGTTACTGTGGCCAGGTCAAATAGAAAGCCAGCTAATGTGAACTAATATAGAGACAATAGTAAAAACAAGTAGCATTAAAGATCTGTCTTTAACATTCAGATTAAATCGCCTTTCTACAGCACCGACTTTTCTTTCTCTAACATCTTTTCTTAGTGATGATAACGCTGTAGCTCATGTTTGCCATATTTTTTTGCTATTTGATTATCATAAATATCATCGAACTCTTGCACTGTAAGACCGGTGAATGATTTGAAAAGCAGGAATGGCTTTTTAGATAATCGATCAAAGGAGAGCAATGAAAGAACATTTCAAATAAATTATGATGATCATAAAGCCGTTTATTCTAATTATGCAAAACTTCTTATATCCACCTTATAATTTTTCTTTAATGATGATATTTGCCAAGTCTATCCCTCTATTGATTACTACGTCTTCTTGTGACGATAAAAATTCTAATATATTTTCATAAATTCTTCCCCCTTTCATTTTTAATACGTTATCATGCCAAATTACAGTAACTACATTAAATTCGCTATTTTGTTTTCTTGCATTATCTAAAGTATTGTGAAACAAATTAACAATTCTATCCTCTGGTATATGCATAAAAGTAAATAGATATGCATCCATAAGGGTAACTGGAAATTCTATAATTCCATTAAGCATCTCGTACCCCATATCTTCTTTGCTAATTTTATCTTTAGATTTTCTATAGGAAGAATCGTACAAAAAACCAAGGCTATTGAGAATGATGGGTAATTTGGTACTAAAAGCAAGATAATGTGAACGATTTGCATTTATAGAACTATTAGTAAATTCCTCAATTTTCTTTTTTTCATCTTGAATTTTTGCAGGATCATGGATTGAGGAAGGGTCGCAATGTAATCCTATCTCCCATCCACCTTTATGCAGTGCTTTGATGTCTTCTTCATAATCTCTATAATCTCCATTTTCATAAATAGTCCTAAAGAAGAACGTAGATCGTATATTGTATTTTTCTTCTAAATACATATAATCCGGAATATTATAATAGGGATTTTTAACTCGAGCGTTTTGAATAATTTCAGAATCAAATCTATCTTTTCGGGCAATAATGTGATCAATGGGAGCACCTTGCCGTCTCCAATCTACATCATGGCTCATTAATATATGTTGCAATACAAGATAAATGTAGCTAAATAATTTAAATATTTTATATTATTTTTATAATATTTGGTTAAATTCATCTATTTTTGATGATTGCCATACCTATTTCCAAATTGAATAAATATGGGTAACAATTAATCTTACCTTTAAAATTATTTTATATATTATTATTTTAATTTTAGCCTTAATATTGATTTAATTTTGTTATATTGTATTTTTCTTATGAATTTTCTCATATCTTCCGGATACATACTATCGTATCCCTCTTTTTTTGGTTGGTAAAATAAATAATGGTATAGCATATATATTGCCCCCATTCTGCCTATTGGTTTATTTGAAATAAAATATGTGAAGAATCTTCCTAAAGCAAACAACGGATGATAACCAAGAGTTCTCATACTTGCACCAAATTCATAAAAATGATGATCTTGACCTAGCTGCCTTGTGTGTTCAAATCGGGCTTCATGTAATACGGTGTAATCAAAATTATTTTTTCTAGCAGAAATTAGTATAAATGATTCATAACCCATTTGCTCTGGATAAAATTTATGCACTTTATTGAAGAATGAATTTCTTATGAACCTTCCGGCACCATGAGGAGTTACATATTTGTTGTCATCGTAATTTCCAGAAACTATTGCATATTTTGGATTTTGATCCATAAATGATATAATCTTTTCAGCATAAGTTTCTTCGTATATGGTATCATCGGTCCCTATCATTTGGTAATCCGTTGGGTTTAATTTTTGTTCTATAGTTAATTTTATAGCCTTATTCCAATTGTTAACTATTCTAGTTACATTGTATCCCAAATCTGGATTTGTTATTATAAATAAATTGTCAATTTTTTTTTTTAAATCATTTAAAATTAATGGAGTTTTATCTGTCGAACCATCATCTATTACAATTATATATTCTGGTTTTAAAGTTTGATTGTGTAAAGATAAAATTGCATTTTCAATATTTTTTTCTGAATTCCTACATGTTGCAATTACATAATAATTGCCCATAGATCAATAAAAAAAAAACAATATAAGAGTTTATTGTCCCGTTTCTTCAACATTGGATTCTTGTAGTCTACCTATTATTGTCTTAATTTATAATTTTTTCAATTACCTTTTAAATTTTGATAAATTATTTCTTTTATTGTCTCTGATGTTTTGCCATTTCCTAAAAACTTTTCATTGGATTTTATTGGTATCCAGTTCTTTACTGCATGAATTATTTTGTCTGGATCAAGCCCGGTTAACAAATTTCCACCATATTCAACAGTCTCGATCCACTCGGTATTTTTTCTAATTGTTATACAAGGTACTTTTAAAAGAAATGCTTCTTTTTGAATTCCTCCAGAATCGGTTATAATTTTACTGGAGTTTTTCATGAGGCAAATGAAATCTAGATATCCCAAAGGATCTATAATTTGTACATTAGGCAATTCTTCTATTTTTTCTAATAGACTATTTTTTTTTAAAAAAGAGAGTGTTCTCGGATGTATGGGAAATATTATTTTATATTCTTTTAATTTCTCAAGGGTATAGATTAAAGTAAGTAAATTTTCTGTTATATTTGTATTTTCTGCTCTATGCATAGTAAGCAGAATATATTCAAGTGATTGAAGATCGAGTTTTTCTAATATTTTTGATTTATTGTGTATCTTTACTTTTTCTATTATCTCTACCGATATATCGCCTGTATTATATGTTTTTCCACCAATATTTTCTCTTTTTAGATTAATCACTGCATTATCCGTTGGTGCAAATAAAAAATCACTTAGATGATCGGTTATTGTTCGGTTGATTTCTTCGGGCATATTTTTATCGAAACTTCTAAGACCCGATTCGACATGAGCTAATTTTATTTCAGATTTATTAGCTGTAATTGCTCCTGCCAAAGTCGAGTTTGTATCCCCATAAACAATAGCTAGGTCAAATTTATTTTTTGTAAAAATATCATCCAGTTTATCGATCATTTGGGCGATTTGTCTAGATGCCGTTTCTGATCCTACTTCCAAATCGTAGTCAGGAAATGGGATACTCAATTCACTAAAGAAAATTTTAAATAAATTGTAATCATAGTGCTGTCCTGTATGAATAATGGTGTGTTCTGCAATTTCTCTTATCGAAGAATGAATAGGCGCAAGTTTAATAAAATTCGGACGAGCTCCTACTATTGAAACAATTTTCATTTTAGTAATTGAAATAAATTAATTTGTATTAATTACTTTTCATAAAAATTTTTTAATGATCGATTCGGAATGAGTTATTTCTAGATAAACGATTTGTAACATGATTCTTAAAATTCAATTGTATTTCTTTTTCTTATCTGAATATTTTATCTGGAATAAGCATATCCAAAGAACGAAAAAATATGTTTGTGGTAGCAGAGCATTTTCTGTCAGATGTTGTAGATGATTATGGTTCACATCCGGTTTCTACAGGTGGTGGCTCATGGTATCCATCACAAGCATGTAAATTCTTGTAGATAAAAACCATCACATCCACTTCCATTTGAAAAAAAGCATTATTGAAAGGGAATGCAATATCTAAAGGATAGAACACTGAATGCTTTGGTGATTACTTTCCTTGTAGAAGAAGGAAATGTAAATTGCCTCATATTAATAATTAGACAAAACTATTTGTTGATTTGTATAACAAAGAGAGAACAAAGACTTTAGTTAATATTCATGAAAATCTTGACCACAAGGGGCTACCCATTGTTTCATCTAGTCCTAATTTTATATACTAAATCTTTATATTAAATGTTATCTTTTATAGTATACAACATCTTTATACAAATTCCATTCTTATTTCTTATAATTTTATTCTTATCTTTTTAATTAGGGCTTAAAGCGTAAACATCTATCCTCCAGATGGCACTTTAGCCGCTTGATGTTGGTTCGATCGGAGCCTTACGTCCATATGAAGCATATTCACTTTAAACTCTCCAAACATGATTCTCCCTAGCAGAAATAACGATTTACGTGTGGACAGAGTCGTATATTGTTATAACTTTTCATTTTTTCTCAATCTAATTTGATAAACCCATCATATTAATATAAATAATTTTAAAAATACTAGTAGCAATATCATATTTATTTTGAGTTGGAAGATGATAATAATTTTTATTTTTGGTTAATACAAGAACATCATTAAAATCCGAACCTATATGTACATCTTTTTTACCAACATCATTTGCAACTACCAAATTGGCATCAGATTCGACCATCTTTTTAAAAGATTTTTCAAGTATTGTGTTTACAGATACATTATAATCTGCCTTAAATCCCACCAAAAATAACTTTTTATTAATTGATTTAATTTTATTTATAATTTTTACAGTAGGAACAAAAGTAAGAGTTAAGGATGATGTATCTGTAGTTATTTTAAGATCAGAGACTGTCGCAGGTTTGAAATCTGAAACAGCTGCAGCTAAAATAACTATATCATAAGAAAAGGTTTTTAATTCTTGCAAAAGTACATCACACATCTGCTGGGAAGTAGTCACATCGAGTACTTTGAAATCAACTGCAGGATATGTTTCATCTGTCATAATATTAAAAGTAGTAAGACCTTTTACAATTGTTACATTTGAACCAAAAGTTAGAGCATTTTTTACCAAGGAAATACCCATTTTTCCAGAACTGGTATTAGAAACTACTCGAATTGGATCGATATATTCTATAGTGCTACCAAGCGATATTAGAATTTTTTTATCTTTAAAAAAATATTTCATTTGTGGCTCTTTAATTTCAGAAATTAATTTCTCAGACTTTTTAATAAAATTGACATTTTCATTATTAGTATTATTATTAAATTTAGGATTTTTTTTTAATATATTGATAATGCAAGCAAGAACAGAATTGATATCTGCAATTTTGGCTTTTCCTTCGTCAATTTTAGGGTTTATAAAAATAACATTTTTTTTTTCCAATTTAGCAATATTTTCTTTTATAATATCATTTTCATACATAGATTCATGCATAGCAGGTGCAATAACAATGGGAATTTTTGAACCAAAAGCAACAGATAATATTGATGTTGGGACAGTATCATCTATTCCATTTGCAAATTTACCAATAGTATTAGCAGTAGATGGATATACAATGATTAAATCAGATTTACCATAATCTGCCAGCACTATATGCTCTAGGTCACCCGATAGACTGGATATAACTTTATTACCACTTGCCCATACAAAATAATCTTTTGAAATAAATTTTTCAACTGTTTTAGATATAACTACAAATACTTCTGCTCCATGTCTGATCAAGAGTCGAATTAGATCTATAGATCTATAGCATGCCACACTGGCAGTAACACAGATAACAATTTTTTTTTTTAACAATTCAGTTCCCAATACAGATTTTATATCTTTTGAAGGATGAATATGATCAATTTTATCACGATCATCCTCATTATAATTATCGGCATTCATAAGCAAGTATATTCCCAATATAAAAGAAATCAATCATTGTTATCATCATTTTTTCTCATTCTTTAACGAATTAAAATAATTTTCAAATTTCTGCATTTCCTCAGGCGGCATAGAAAAAGCATATTCAGAATTCGGAAATTCTCCTGATTTTACATCAGTAACATAGTTATTTATTGCTGCAGAAAATAATGAATAAGAGTCGACATAACGTTTTACAAATTTTGGTTTGATATTGGTATATAATCCCAGTAAATCATGTAACACTAGAACCTGACCATCACATTTACTACCGGACCCTATACCAATCGTTGGAATGGAAAGTAATTGTGAAATTTTTTCTGCAATTTCAGCTGTAACCATCTCAAGTACTATACTAAAAGCACCGGATTTTTCAAGTTCGATAGCATCATTTAACAATTCTATAGCGGAATCACATGTTTTTCCTTGAACCTTGTATCCAGTCCATAATGGTGAGGTTTGAGGCTTCAATCCAATATGACCCATAACAGGTATTCCTTTTTGCGTAAGAAAATGTACAATGGGAGCAATTTCCCTACCGCCTTCTATTTTTATAGCACTACATCCCAATTTAATAAATTTAACAGCATTCAAGATAGCGAATGATGAATGAGAATGGTAAGAACCGAACGGCATATCTGCTACAATAAGAGCATTTTTTGAACCATTTATAACACCTTTACAAAATACCATCATCTCATCCATAGTAACAGAGAGTGTATTATCATATCCAAGCATAACCATACCGGCACTATCACCAACTAAAATTATCTCTATTCCAGAGGTATCACAAATTTTTGCAGTGGAATAATCATATGCAGTAACTACAGTTATTTTTTCAGATTTATTCTTCTTTTGCTTTATATCAGTAATACTTAATTTCATGTTATTTCATAAACATCCATATAGATTAAAACACCAAATATAAAATATATTTTGAATCCACATCAATTATGTCATCTAGATTTTAGATAACATCTTGTTTGATCTCATTATATCAAGGGATTCATTTAATATATCTTTATTATTAAAACTATCGACAATTTCTTTTAATTCTTTTTTTGTAGAGTTTTTTTTGTGGTATTCTATACTTTTTATTATCCGAGGAAGGGCTCTAACAATATTATCAATTATCGATATATCAGAGGCCAAAGCTGTTCTCGATAAAGGATTAAGATCAACTGTTATAATTTTTTTATCCATTTTTTTTAAAGCAATTGTTCTATCACCATCTTCTAAAGGAACAAAAACAACATCAGATACAAAGATCCCGTCTAAATCAACTTTTCGCCTATTACTTTCCAATTCTGGAATTTGGGTTGACCTATTGGGATCGATTCCTAGTATTTTCTTTAATCCATATTTTTTTAATTCGGTTGAAATTAGTTCTTCTCTAACATGAGTATGGTAAAAAAGATTAATTTCAACAGAAGATTTTTCCAATGATCGATTCAAGTCACATATTTGTGAAGCACATATAGCAGCCGTATTTCCATTGACCGATATAACGGGATGTTCCGCAAGTATAAAAAGAGCTGAAGCAGCATCTATAGATTTTAATGCAGGTTCAATCGTTTTTTCACCTAGCAAATAATCAAAAGACTCCCCTCTACCATGTGCAATTAAACCTTCACGAGCAACAAGACCTTTTTCAAAACCCTCTACTAATTTTTCACGAATCTTCAAAGAGCAATATCTTGGATGGTTTTTAGGTATCAATATTTTTGAGATCATCTTAATTTTAAAATAATCTAGCGCCTAGATTATCGATACTACAAATAAGTAGTTTTCCGTCAAATTGGTTTAAGGTTTGAATCACTGTATGTAATTTTTCTTTTTTTACAATTGTAAAAAGAGCATGGCCAAACAAAGCAACGCTACTTTTTATTCCATGTGACTCTAATGCCAACATAGGATCTTTACAATAGCCATCTAAAAGACCACATTTTTTAGCAAAATCATTAGATAGTTTTAAAAAGGTATCAATATCAGGATTTTTTATTAGTTCAGTCATCATTGCTCTTCCAGATAGGTTCAATAAATTATTTTTATCAAAGTAGGAAGAGTTATCTAACAAAGATTCCGTACTTATAGGTTGGATACATAAAACGATAGCAAGGTATTCTGAAGATACTGGCATTTTTAGAATTTTTCCTATTCCAGGCCCTCCAATACTAGTACGTATTTCAAAACCACCCATAAATTCAGATATCACAGTTCCAAGCCCAGTTTTACAAATAAAGTCAGCATGATGAGCAATCTGTGCTGCATGGATTTTAGATAAATTTGTTTTTAAAGCTTGATTTAAAGCATAGGAAAGACTAAGTGCGGCTGAACCACTCGAGCCAAGACCATAACCAATCGGAATTTCAGATTCATGATCAACAGAAATAAAAATCGGTTGATCAACCATTTTTAAATAATATTCGATGACAAATTTAGAAACCTTGGCATCAAAAGAATCTACACCATTTACAAGTATCCTATAATTTTTACTAAAATCATTAAAGACTTTAACTGTTGTAAATATTCCCTTACTAATACTAAAACCAGCACCAAGAGAACCATTAAAATTTGGATTAGTCGTGTGTACAGTTTTATCAGTAGCAAAGAAACCAGTTAGGTGACCTGGACTAAAGGCCTTTGCTATCGAAACTGGTATTTGGGCTACTATAACCATCTAGACTGTAATTAATATACAAACAAAATATAAAAATATAGTTTAATTTATTTAAACTAGTATAAATTAATTATGGCAATTTATACAAGGACACTACAACAGATAGGAAGTAGCATATTAATTTCTCTTCCTACAGAATGGGTAAAAAAAAACCTTTTGACAAAAGGAAGAATCGTAAATATTGAAACAAATAGTGATAATACCATTTCAATTTATAATATTAATCAAAATGAAGAAATAAAAATAGAATTTAATTATCATCATGATAATTATAGGTTAGACATTCAAAATGATAAAGACAAAAATAGTAAAATTAACGATATTGGAAAAAGTACAGAAGATATAAAAATTTTGCTAAATAAAATTTTTGGTGCCTATTTACTAGGATACAACATAATAAATATTAAATCTAAAGAATCAATATCTTTTGATGATAGTGAAACAATAAAGAAATCCATTAGAAAATTAATTGGATTAGAAATAGTAGATGAAAATAACTACAATATAAAATTGCAATTTCTTTTAGATGCAAAAACATTAAACATTGAAAAAATTCTAAACATGATGAATTCTATAATAACTGGAATGTTCAGAGAAACGATTTATTCCATAGATGGCAAGTTTAACCAAGACTTGATAAAAAAGATAGCCAGTAGAGATGACGAGATAGATAGACAATATTTCTTGTTAGTAAGGCTAATAAGAACTGCTATAATGAATAAAAAGCTAGCAAGCATCCTAAATTTAAGTAACATAGATATGTTAGACTATAGAATTGCGGCTAATTTTCTCGAAACTGCAGGCGATTTAATAACAGAATTAATATCCTATTTAACAGAAGTTAAAGAAGACAAGCAAATCACAGATCTAATAAAACAAACCGGTTTTTCCCTTGAGGAAATGCAGGTCTATTCGATAGAAGCATTTACCAAAATGAGCCGAGATAAAGCTTTTAAAGTAATAGAAAATTATGAAGAATTCAAAATTTCACTTTCAAATCTAAAAAAAAATATAAAGTCAAATAAAGATATTTTAACAAATGAAACATCTGTTGTTGCAGTTGTAAACATCATTTCTTGTTTGGATAAAATAGCAAAATGTTGGATAGATATAACAGACCTCGCAAAACCAACGTATTTAATCAAACCATAGAAAAGCGAAACGATACAAAAAATAAAATTTCTTTTATATTAACTAATATACAAACAATCACCTATCTCTTTTTCCTTCAACAAATTCTAGGAAATTAGATTTGGCCTGTGTATAAGGCATTTGAATAGGAGGATGTTTAAAACAAAAAGAAGAAATACTCTCCAAAGGACCAGCGATACCTCTATCCAATGCAATTTTAGAACCACGAACTGCATCTATCATAACCCCAGAACTATCATACGCATCAGGAACTCTAAGCTTTAAATCAAGCTCCAGTGGCACTTTACCAAAGAATCTTCCTTTCATATGGATAAAAGCAACTTTATCATTCTTTAAAAAATTAACATAATCCGATGGTCCTATCCTCATTGGTACATCATATGGAACCATAGCCTTTACTGCAGATGTTTTACTAATCCTCTTATCTTCAAGCCGTTCTTCATCCAACATATTATAAAAATCCATATCGCCACCTACGTTTAGTTGATATGTTTCATCTATTTTGACACCTCTATCTACCCATAATTTTGCGAGAGTTTTATGAAGAACCGTTGCACCTAACTGACTCATAACATCATCTCCAGCACAAGGAATGTTTTTATCGTTAAACCGATTTTGCCATTTAGGATCAGATGCAATAAAAACCGGTATAGCATTAATAAAACCAACTCCAGATTCTAAACATTTTTCAGCATAATTTCCAGTAGCATTTCTACTACCTACAGGCAAATAATTAAGTAATAAATCAGCATTCACATCTTTTAATATTTTTGCTACATCGACAGCAGGATCATTAGAAATTTTTACCATTTCGGAATAATGTTTACCTATCCCATCTAAAACATCACCTTTTTGAACTTTTACATCAAATGATGGAATATCCATTATTTTAATTGCATTATTTGGAGGAGCAAAAATGGCTTCAGACAAATCCTTTCCAACTTTTGTATCAACTACATCAAACGCCGCAACAAATTCAATATCACTAGGTTCATAGCCACCTATATTATTTGAAGTAAGACCGATGAAATTATCTGCTGTTGAATTATTATTGGTGTCTGTTAGAGAAGAATGATTTTGATTCTCATGGTCTTTACCATCAGTATTGTTTTTAATGATATCACTATAAGGATTAGGATTAGAATTATAATACTGAATTCCCTGAATAAGAGCAGATGCACAATTTCCAACACCCGCTATTGCAACTTTAATTTTTTTTCTCATAAAGTCTACAATATGTATACCATATATAATTTTTATAGGGCCTTAGTTAAGTTATATAAAGATTAACCAACATGTTTTAATATATCATAATACTTGATGGTAATCTCTTTAGTAATAAAATCAATCCCTCTATTATAAGAAAAACTATTTTATTAATAGTTTTTAAACATATAGCAAGTTTTTTTGATTGTGAAATATATAAAGCAAAATTTTATTATTTGTTTTTATTTTCAAAAGAATTTAATATTACTGTTTTTTTCTATTGTATATGACTATGTCATGTTTAAGATGTGGAAAATTAATGATATGGTTAAATGGATCGATTAGTCACACGCATGATAACAATTATTATGAATGTAAAAATTGTAAAATAAAAGTCATCAAGCGTTCAGACGATACAATAACAGAAATAGAACAATAAATTATTTAAAATGTATTTTTAAACATAACAAAAGAATGTTTAAAAACCATTTAAAGTGATATACAAGGTTTAACAAAATTAATAGAAATTCCATCAATGAAAAATATGTCCAGCATACAAGAAATAAAAAAAAATCTAGAAAATAAATGGATTCAATTTCTCAATTCAAATGCAAAAAAGTTAACAGTAAAAAATCTATATGGTGCCTCACCTCCATCAGTTTTTGTAGGTCATCATGGATATCCCAAAATTAAAATCGGACCCATGATACCCCCATTACATGGAAACACCTCGATACTTGACAGCCCAGAAAAATGGCTTGGTAAAACCATAGATGAAATTGCAAACTATCGCTTATCTCTTGTAAGAGGAGTATACAATGCCAACATACAAGAGGTTTTTGGAAGACATATAGAATTATTACAGGAATTAGCAATGGCAAATAAACCGGCTGAAAGCGAAGTACAATTTGATAAAATACCCATCGTTGATATCGAACAAAAGAAAAATTTGGGTTTTGATATAGATTCCATAACTCACGGTTTTGTTGCGTCTTTGAGTGCTTTTAAAATATCATCTTCACTCTCTGTCGACAAGAGATTGGAAGATGCTTTTTATGATAAAGACTTACATGCAAAGGAAGCAATAGTAAATCTATATCACAAAGATGTAGAGATCAGCAAGATTAACCGAATTTTTAGTATGGGAATGCTAGGAATACATAAAAATAGAAAACTAGTTCCAACAAAATGGAGTATTTCTGCCATAGATGATATAATCTCCACAAATTTAACTAAAGAGATAGAAAACTATTCGCCTATAGAATTGTTTGAGGTATACCAACATCATCACCTAGGGAACTATTATTCAATTATTTTAATTCCTTATAATATTTGGGTTTTTGAAATGCAGGAAGGTTGGATTGACAATAAAGGAATGGTAGGAATGGAAAGAGATTATGAAGATGCAGCAAGATTAGATCATTATCCTACAATAGCTGGAGCATTTTTTGCAGCTAGGCTAGCAGTATCTGAGCATTTAAATAAAATAAAAAAAAAGGCAGCAGTTTTAACTTTGAGAGAGATTCACCCTCAATATGTAATACCAGTCGGAGTATGGCAGATAAGAGAAGGGATAAGAGAGGCATTAAGAGGCCCAATCAACAAGTTTGAAACTTTCGAAAAAGCGATTTCGTTTGCTTGTGTTTTAATGTCCATATCGAAAAATGAATGGATTAAAAATAGCAAAATCTGCAACATTATTGTAGAACAAAAAAGAATTTCAGACTATTTTAATTAAATCATTAATAATTTTTACTATAGAAAATAAATACGAATAACGAAATAACGTAACATCAAATCAGTTAATTAATTATTTTCAAAAAAATCATAGTCTTGTAAATGGATCTCTTATTAACGTTAATATAATACTTATATTTAGCCTTCACAATGGAAGCAGCACAAATAGTCACACCAAAAGAACCATTAGAAATTAAACAATTAGAAACGCCAAAACCAAGAGGTTCTCAAGTTCTCATCAAAGTTCAATCTTCTGGAGTTTGTCATAGTGATATCCACTTGTGGGAAGGA
>JAICXY010000022.1 GCA_025934495.1 Candidatus Nitrosocosmicus sp. | reverse complement strand
CTGATGTCCTTCTTAAAGATAATCCTGAAAAATACAAATATAATCCATATTTAACATATTCTGAAGGTGTTCTGTTTCTAGTATTCATAAAAAGAGATATGACATCTTCAAGCTATGGATTTTATGTTAAATGAACAGTGCTCTATTTATCCTTCTGTTTATTATGGTATATTCAAGAATGGAAGATACTTTTCATAGGCATGTCCTCTTGCCCAATACCTTCTTCGGTTTGTCTATAAGGATGATCACAGTACGCTTTACCATAACCAAGCAGTAAAAGAGGAAAGATATTGGGATAATTAAACGGCTTTCCAATTTTGTCTTTGTTCAATTCTTTTAGCTCCGAATCGCAGTTGTTAATGATGTCAAACCCTACGAGTATTTCACCGTGTCTAACAAGAGATTGATTGAAGGTAGACCATTTCAAATGTTTTCTTAAAAGGTGTTTGATTAAAATATTTGGGAAAGAGGCATATGCAACAAAGCATAATATCTCGATGTATCTAACATGAGAACTTTATATTTTTATTGAAATAATATAAATATAAAATTTCAAAATCAAAATATTAATTTAAGAATTTGTTAGCTTTATAAAAATTTGTATAATTATAACAAAAATAGAAGATATGCCATATTCCATAATCATAAAGTAATATTGTTAAATTTTGTCTTTACAACAATCATACCTATAATATAAAGAAGTAGCAATGGCCCCACAACAAACCACATTGTAACTCCACTTCCGTCAGGTGTTATAAAAGCACCTAAAATAACTAGAAATAAAATAGCAAAACGAAAATTGTTTCTCCAGAAATGTTGATTTACAATTTTGGTTTTAGTAAGGGCCCACATAATAAGGGGAAGTTGATATGCAAAACCAAATAAGATTAGCATATTCATTACAAATAAAATAAATTGCGTTATATCAAAAAAAGAGGCAACTCCCATTGATTCACCATATTTATATAAAAATTCAATTGTATATGGTATTACAAGATAATATGAAAAAAAACAACCTGCGATAAAAAGAATTATTGAAGAAATTATGACATTTTTAATTATTTTTTTTTCTTGAAAGTAAAGTGCAGGACCTATAAATCCGTTTAGTTCTCTAAGCATTATCGGCAGAGCAACAATAATGCCCAATATAATAGATACATAGATTTGTGCTATAAATGCTTGACCTGGTGCTACTTGAATAAGCGTAACTGTTTTTGGTAATAAAGTATTTTTCATTAGAATAATGATCTGAATTGAAATACTGTGTATAGAATTAGGATAAAGTATTGGTATCTGATAATCGCCTATATTTATCATAGAGATGCTCATGGTCATACAGAAAAAGATAATAATTATTACAGGTACTGAAATTCTAATAAATATCCCTCTAAATTCGTGTAATAATACAGTAAAAGCAGACTCTTCAGATACTTTGGTTACCATTTAATCAACTCCTCTAGATATTTATTACATGTATAGATGTTAAAAACATGATTGATAATTGAACTCTTGTTGAAGGTAAAATTGATAAATTAAACACACCTAAATATAATATCTGTCTATATCATATCATGGACAAAGATTCCATATTTAAAAAAAATATGGAAGATAGCTATGGGAGGATTGCAAAAAAGCTTCGAATTTCGGTTACAGATAGATGCAATATGCAATGTGTATATTGTATGCCATATAATAATACTAATTGGCTTGAACAGAATACTCTTTTGAGTTATGAGCAAATTGTTCACCTCGTCAACATTTTTGCAAAATTTGGAATCGAAAAAATTAAAATTACAGGTGGTGAACCAACAGTACGTCCTAAAATAGAAGAGCTTGTAAAATCTCTTTCTAATATCGATGGAATAAAATCAATTAGTATGACAACAAATGGACTTTTGCTAAAGGACAAAGTAAAAAAACTTAAGGATTCCGGATTAAATAGCATAACAATTAGCCTAGATACATTTAATCAAAAACGATTTAAAGCCATCACCGGGATTGAAGGAGGGCTTACTAAAGTGTTAGATTCGATAGATGCAGCCAAAACTGCCGGATTACAAGTAAAAATAAATGTAGTAATAATGAGAGGATGGAATGAGGATGAGATTGTACACTTTGCACAATTTTCAAGAGAAACAAATACAATAGTGAAATTTATAGAATTTATGCCTCTGGATGGGACGGGTATTTGGACTAATAATCTTGTTTTTAGTAAAAGAGAAATGATTCAGTTGATAAATACAAAAGTAAAAAAACTAGTACCTTTATTTAATGATAATTCTGACCCAGCAAGACTTTATTCTTTTGAAGATGGAATCGGAATTGTCGGATTTATACCTTCTATAACAGAGCCATTTTGCCAATACTGTGATAGAATAAGAATAACTTCGGATGGTAAATTTTATACTTGTTTATTTGAGAAAAAAATCTATGACTTGAAGGTTTTACTGCAGGAAGGAAAGTCCGATGCAGAAATTGGTGAATATATTCTGGAAAATATAAAGAAAAAGCCTGAAGGTATAATTAGTTTAACAAGATTGAATTTATTGAAACCTACATTAAATCAAATGCACACTATTGGTGGATAATAATGATTCCAGGTTAAGAAAAAATATTGCAAGCAAAAACGGGAATTATATAAAAAAGGTTATAGTGTATGTAGAATCTTCACCATCACCATTATCAAAAATATAATATGGATTTGTTTTTATTTTTATTTTTGATTATCCAAAAAGGCGATAAATGGATAGATAGATGTATTGTTATTATTTTATATCATAATAAAAAAGAAGAAACATTTATTATTTTATACGCTTACATTTACCATATCATATCCTGAAGCCCCATTAGGAAAAGGTTCAGCAAAATCGGATGTTTGAACTTTCCCCGTTTTATCGGTAGCTCTCACAATAATATTATAATTGCCATTTACTTTCGGAGTAAATCCACTAGTCCATAACACCCATGTATATTTGGACAGAGGATCCTTTACAATAGCGGATTTCCAGGTATTTCCTCCATCTGTACTAACCTCTATTTTAGATATTCCGCGATCCCCGGCATAAGCAACTCCTGCAATTTGAGATGTTTTACCAATTGCCAAGTTATCAGTAACTAAATGTGGAAATCTATTTATAATATCTTGATTTCCTAGGGTAACTATGGATGAATAAATATTATCATTTCCATTATTCGTCCATCCTTTTCTCTGCCAAAAGCCCTCATAGGTCGAATCAACGAGCTCTATTTCTGTAATCCACTTTGGATTCATCATACCGTAGAAGCCTGGAACTATAGCTCTAAGTGGATAACCATGGTCATTTGTAAGTGGATTATTGTTCATATTGTATGCCAAAATTGTACCATCCATCAGACCGCTTTCTATAGGTATTCCAACGTCATACCCATCAAAACATCTGAAAATAATATATTTTACTTCTGGTTTGATTTGTGCTTTTGCAAGAATATCTCTTAGACGCACCCCCTTCCATAAGGCAGTACTGACCAGATCTCCACCTATCTTGTTGCTTACACATGATAAAGTAGCATATTGCTCTATGGAATTCATTGCCTTAATTTGATTGTAATTTATGACCAATGGATTATTTACCAGTCCTTTGACGTTGAGACTCCATCCTGTGACATCAACCTCAGGTACAATGGCATTTTTATCTATCCGGTAAAAGAGGTAAGTTGGAGTTTCCTCGGCATCAATTAATGGAGTTAGTACTGCATCTCCAAAACCCGGCGGTCGAGATTTTGGTTCAATTTGGTTATTTTGTGATGCTGGTGAAGAGGATGGAATAGGTGATTGTTGTTCCTGCTGAGAAAAAAGTCGGTTAAGTCCAAAATACATTATAGGTAAAGCAATTGCAGATACTCCAATTGCACGAAGTAAAGCTCTTTTTTTGATATCTATTTCAGTTGTTGCATTAGCCACTGATTCTTTCGCCATATAATCAATAGTCTGCGGCCTTTGTTTAGAAGCAGGGGGAGAAAAAGATTTGCTCTTTCTTAGTCTTTCAAAGAAGAAAGAAAAGATGAAGCCATAAACAAGATGTGGTACAAAAAGTGCAGTAAGTTGAGCTGATGAAATTAATAACTTTTGACCGGGTACTGTATTTATTATGATAAAGGAAACAGTAAGGATTAATAAAATAATATAAGATATAAAAGATGATAATAAAGCCCTTGGGATAAATTTCCTTGTACGGATTTTATTATATAGCACACCGAGAAATATGCCTATTATACCATATAGTAATATATTGGCAAAAATGGCCCCAAAAAAAGATGAATATTTAGCAAGCGGGCCTAACGTCTCCACAGCAACAGACTCGACTTGACCTGAGGTTAACGAAACTAATGCCTGTGATGCTGCTTCAGGAACAAATATTCCGTTAAAAGATATTTTAAAAAATAGTGACAAAGAAAGTGCAGCAATACCTGCAGCAAGTCCGCAAATAAAAAATATACCTTGTGACCAATTTAATAATTTCCGGACCATTTAAATACCTGATGAATCGAAGAATTTAAGGTTTTTCCAAATTAAGTCAAAATTCATTATTATTCAAATAATTTTTGATAATCTTTGTTTTGTTTATCTCTATTGATATTATTTAAGTTTTATAATTTTTTTTATATAGATTATAGTATATCTTTAATTAATATGGGCATGATCGATGTTGGCGATAAACCCGAATCATACAGAACAGCAACTGCACAGGCAGTAGTAGTCATTGATCCTAGTATAATGAATAAAATACTTGATGGTAATTCACCAAAAGGAAATATTTTTGAAGCAGCAAAAATATCTGCAACAATAGGTGTAAAAAGAACATCCGAACTGATACCATATTGTCACCCAATTCCTATAGATGGAATCAAGGTAGAATTTAAAATGGAACAGAATTTCATTAAAATAATTGTTAATGTAAATAGCGTTTGGAAAACGGGAGTAGAAATGGAATCACTAACAGGGGCAAGTATTGCGGCACTAACAATTTATGATATGTTAAAACCACTGGATAAATCTTTAACAATTGAATCTGTGAGAGTTATAGAAAAGCATGGTGGAATTGGAGATTTTCATGATAAAGTTGGCAGAAAACTTAATGCAGTAGTTATTGTAATTAGTGACACTAGAAAGATAGAACAAGATAAATCTGGTAAAATAATAATCGATATATTATCTTTAAATGGATTTGATATAATCGAATACAAAGTATTGCCAGATGAAATAAAACTAATCGAGTATGAATTAAAACGTTTATGTGATGAATCAAATATTGATATTATTATAACGACCGGTGGAACAGGTTTAGGTCCTCGGGATACTACACCTGAAGCAACTAAAAATATTTTAGAAAAAGAGATTAATGGTATTGTAGAAAGTTTAAGGAATTATGGACAGCAAAGAACACCTCTATCTATGCTATCAAGAGGAGTTGCAGGAATAAGAGGAAACACAATAATCATCAATCTTCCAGGAAGTACAATGGCTGTATCTCAATCACTTAATGTATTATTTCCTGCGATAATGCACGGATTTAAGATGATATCAGGACAAGGACATAATTAACATTACAAGTTTTTTTTATACTACAATCAATAACTAAACTATAAATAGATTTAGAAATGTATTGTTGTTTTGATTCTACTTTACATTTTTTTATTGAATGTATATTTTATCAGGATACATAATTCATTTTTAAAATAAATATTATTTTAAATGAGACTATCTTTTATAAAAGAAAAACCAGGTAGTAAATTAACTTCGATCTTTTCACCTGCTGTAATACTGGTCACTTCTTCTGGTATTATAAGATATCCATTACTCTTATATAGTAAAGATATACTTTGGGTTTCCCCAACTTGAGGAGTAGCCATAAAACCTTTGACGTCTTTAAATACTTTAACATAAACTATCTTTGTAAAATTAATGAATTTTTTGCGAGCATTCCAATTTTCAGTAATTGTAGCTAAAATTGTCAATTCATTTTTTTGAGACAAACCAGAAAAAAGTCTAATTAATGGTCTTGCAAATACAATAAATGCATTCAATGCTCCTTGAATAGGACCGGGTAATATTACTATAGGTTTTTTATTAATTACTGCTAAACCTGATACTCTTCCTCTATCTAGTCTAACGCCATGAACTATTACTCCAGGTAAACCAATGGAATTTATTGTTGTTTCCACTATATCTTTTTTTCCTACGGATGATCCTCCTATTGTAATAACAATGTCTGATTTCTCTAAAGCAAATTTTATTTTACTTTTCAAAATATCTGATTCATCCGGTGTTACTCCATAATCTATTGGCATTCCACCTATTTCATTGATTATACCTGAAATTATAGGACTATTTGTATTAATAACCTTTTTGACTTTGCTGTTTATATTTTCTTCAATATTATCTGTAAGCTCTGTTCCTGTTGGTATTAATGCAACTATTGGTTTTTTAAATACAGATATCTTGTTAATTTTCAAATGGGCTAGAAAAGCCATATCTTGTACTCTAATTATTTGTCCTTTTGAAAGAACTTTTTCGCCCTTTTTGATGTCTGCTCCTGATTTATATACAAAATTTCCTTTTTTAATTGGATAAAAGATATGTATAGTTTTATCATCTATCTGTTTTATGTTTTCAATAGGAACTATTGCATCTGATTGATAAGGTAAAAATCCACCAGTTTGTATTCTAAATACCTCACCTGGTTTTAGAACATCGGTTGGTTGATTGCCTAAAATAGAAGTACTCCTTGAAATTCTAAAAGAAATGGGATTTGATTCAGAAGCATTATCTGTTTCATTTGATTTTAAAGCAAATCCATCCATATGAGAGCTGGGGTATGGAGGCAGGTCATCTTTTGATATGATATCTTCTTTTAGAACATATCCTTTGGAGTTAAAAACTTTTATAGATTCTGTTTCTTGACAAAATTTTATATATTGTAATAGTTTTGTAAAAGCAGTATCTATAGAGGGATACAAATCAGAATTAATTATCATCGTATATCAAGTATGTACGACAGAATTAAATAATAATTATGTTCGGTTAATTATAAAAAAAAGAAAAGTAATTATGTATATATTTAGATCGCCTGGTTCTAAATAAGTTATAGCTCTATGGAGATTAGATCTCTTGCGTAATTAGAATAAACAGCTTTATGATCTTTGGTTGTCTATCAATTTGTACTATAATTGCTTTCATATGGCAGACTGTCCAAAAAACCAATGCTCTTTAAATCATTCACCGGACTTTCAGTACAAGTTTGATAATATCTACAATGAAGAGATAACAAAAAGATATGATAAACATGAGATTCAACGTTTATCATCCGCCAAAAGAGATATTAGAGAAAGAAAAATCGGAGCGGGAAGACCTTTCAAACTGGATTTAAAAGACAGATTTGTAATGCTTTTGGTTTAATATCGCCTTTACATAACTTATACTCTAGCGGGCTTTCTGTTTGATTTGGATCAGAATAGCAACATTTGCAGGGACATTCAAAAGATAGAAAGATTGGTAAGACAATGCCTAGCGATTCCACAAAAGATATACAACATAACTAAAAGGCTCCGAACCCTTGATGAAGTTGAGAAATACTTTCCTGGCTTTCTTGCTTTCATAGATTGTACAGAACAACAGATTCCAAGACCTGTTGATAATAAAAGAAAAAATGTTTTGTATTCTGGAAATAAAAAGAGACATACGGTAAAGACACAGCTTATGGTTAACAATCATGGAATTATCATTCACAAAACAGACCATAAAAAAGGAAGAAGGCATGATTATATATTGAGTATATAAAAAGAATCATCCTTTGATCCCAAAACAAGTTGTTAGTGTCTTTGATCTAGGATATCTTGGCGTAGAAAAAGACTTTCCACAGCAACTGTCCACCTTACCATACAGAAGGAAAAGAAAATTGCAATTATCTGAAGAGGAAAAAGAATACAACAAAATGCGTTCTAAAAAAAGGATTGTGATAGAGAGCATGCTATCTGTAGACTAAAAAAATACAGGATATTAAGCGATATATTCAGAAACAATTTAAGAAGATATGATAGAATATCAGATATAGTATCAGGACTGGTAAACTATAGAATAATGAATCCGTATCGGTAGAAACTGAGCAAATATTATACCCAAAGGTATAGATTGTTTCTAATTATGCAAGAGATCTATTTTTTAAATTTGCAATTTAATAGTTATGAAAAATGTTTTTAATTATATGTTGATTATCCCAATCTGTCGGAAACCAAAAAAGCAAAATGTTTCAGCTATTACTATCAAGTAATATGACAATAATCCGTTGTATTTAATATTATATTAGAAATACGTAATTACCAGAAGCTGTATATTATTTATATGATATACATATGCTAGTTAAAATAAATAGCATTAACGAGGAAAAACACAAGGTAAAGGTTACAATGCTTGACATTGATGATTTTGGAGGAATAATTGCATTGGAAAAACTAGAACTTGATCTACCATACAACGATGATTCTATTATTTACATATTGAAAAATTCATCCTATGCCGCGATTTTTACTAAAGATAATAATAATACTATAGTCTTGGCGAATGGTATTACATTGGATGAGCTTGACAGTGAAAAAAAGAAAACTATAGATACAGTTTTGAATAAAAAATGAAATTATTTATTTGATAAATTTTTAATAAACCAAAAAGATACCTTTTTTTATAATCTCCATTAATCATTAGATAATGAAAGTTATATGAGTTAACCTTTTGCATTTTGATGCCATTTTAAGGTGAGTATCTTTTAGACGAAATAAAATAATTTTACAATAATTTACCATTTTTGTAAGATCCTAAACTAATAATTAAAATGCAGTGATATCAATATTAAAGATCATGCAATAAATAGTATTGCCTATTTCCTATTTTAAATATGATATTTTTAGTGTTTTATTTTTTTGGATTTTCTAAAAAATAGTCATTCAATATCTATTTCTTTTTTAGTTGTTGTTCCTTATATAAGGTACAAATATATTATAAAAGAACCATAATTTATTTGAGATTATGAATTGCATAACTATTGGGTCGAGAATTTAAAAACATCCTTTTCCTATAGGGAAATTTTTGGCATGGAAATTTTATCGATTTATCTTTAACTCCTATGGCGAATATTTCGATAAGTAACTAGTTCTGAATTTCAAAAAAATGGAATTTATTACAATTTCAGCCTTCTTTAACTGTCGAAATTATTCTATTGGACATATAAATCTGTTTTATTTTTATGTTGTATGGATTCCATTAATGAACGAGAGAATATTAATAATTTCTGTTATTGATTATCTATACCAATTGACATATATCCAAACTAAACGTTGCCATCAGTTTATTTTTCTTAATAAATCCTTTTAGCTAAGTTAATCCATTATCATCCTATATATTCATCTGATTCTTACCCGAGAATCATTTGAAAATATCTACAGATATGGACAAAATATAAAAACAAAGGAAAGATGCTCCTTGTTCTCAATATAGTTTATCAAGACAAGATGTCCGCTCAGGTAGTCAGAGACCTTCTTCATCAAAGTAAAGCTTGGGCTTCAGACTGGTTAAAAATACACGATGTATAAATTAAAACCTAGACCTAAAAGCGGTAGACCATCCAAACTATCAGAAGAAGAGATAGAGTATCAGATTAAGAAAGAACTAATAGAAAGCAACAGTCATGGTTAGAGAACCACAAAACAGGTGGAAGAAGAGTGAATCGTAAAGAAAAGCGTAATAAAATATCCATTTATCCATACACATAGACCGTCGTATCCTCCGTAAATGAGTTTTCAAACAAAAGAAGATGCCAAGAAAAGTACATGTTAATACTGCATCTTAGGAAAAAGAGGATTTCAGAAAAGGTTACAGAACAGATACTTGTGGATAAGCAGCTACAACAACAACAACAACAGCAGCAGCACAACAAAATGAAAAAAAGGCTTTACCATAGTATCTGTGTAGATGAATCATTTTTCTTTTATGATTCTCTTGTAAGACACGTTTGGATTGATGAGAGAAAAAGACCTGTTGTTAGAATAACAGGCTCGCACCAACATTCTTGTATTTTTGGAGACGTAAGCATAGAGGATAAGAAGAAGCAACTATAAGATAGTATGATATTTTCAACGGCGGTGAGATACATTCCTTGTTGATTATCTAACTAATACATGCTAAATTTCCTAAATGCTATCTTTTTATGGACAAGGCATCATCTCCTCATTATATATCGAAGAAGGCAATCTGATATTTTGAAGAAAACAACAATACTCTTATACCGGTATATATCTTCCAAATACCGCATCACCAGAGTTCATGGTAATGGAAGAGAAAGGGGATATGTTATAGCCAAACGAGATCTATTAGTATTAAATTTTATTCATCCTTTACAGATTTAAAGAATTGTATATCTTGGTATCTCAATAAAAATATTCCATCTTGATATGAGAAACTATTTGTTAAGGGAGGTTCGATAACATATGCTAATTAATATAATTCTAAATATGAAATACTTGTAGCAACAATATATTAATTAGATTTAAATTATTATCTTTAAGAACTTGGATTTTTCTACCATTAACCTTCCACTCCATGGTGGGCATGCACCTCCTTATTTAATCCGACGAATGGTTAAACTTTCAGGTTCAATTTCTAAAGTAATAATAGAAGAATATGGTCAACATGAATTTTTAATGAGATTAGCCGATCCGTTATGGTTTCAGGCGTTTGGATGTGTACTTGGATTTGACTGGCATTCTTCAGGAGTCACAACTGTAGTAACAGGTGTTTTAAAAGAATCAATTAATGAAAATGTTCATGGCATATCTATTGCCGGTGGGAAAGGAAGAAAGTCTACAGAAACTAAAAACGAAATCCCAAAACTTGCTGAAAAGCATTACAATTTATCATCCACTAAAATTGATGAATTATTATATGCTAGTAAAATGACAGCGAAAATAGATAATGCTGCAATACAAGATAGTTACTCTTTATACCATCACGCAATTTTTTTTGACAAAAATGGAAATTGGACCGTTGTTCAACAAGGAATGAATCCAAATACAAAAATGGCAAGGAGGTATCATTGGACATCTGATAATTTAAAGAGCTTTGTATACGAACCCCATGTAGGAATTATAGATGATAAAAAAATTCCCAATACACTTAATATGACATCAATTGATTCTATTGAAAATCAAAAAATATGTGTCGAATTGGCAAAAAGCGATATAAACTATCTGAAATCTTCAGTATATAAAATCAAAGAAATCACAAAAAATTTCCAACCTCGAACAAATACACTCGATAGTTGGATTGCAGAAGCATCGGTAATGGATAATACTATAAGTGATGATAATGGGTATGACTTGGGTGATAAAAAAAGAAAAAGTCGTGATTACTTGAACGACGGCGAACATTATGAAATGCCTTTTAAGCTTGATTGGAATATATTTAGAAAATCTTATGATATCCAACCTCAAAATTATGAGGATCTAATTTCAATTCCTGGATTTGGGCCAGCAAGTGTTAGAGCGCTTTCTCTTATAGGCGAAATAATTTTTGGAACAAAAGCATCATGGCAAGATCCTGTGAAATTCAATTTTGCACATGGTGGTAAAGATGGTGTACCATATCCTATTGCTCGCAAGACATATGATAAATCCATTAGTTATCTGTCTTCTGCAATTGAAGGTGCAGAAATACAAAGAGAGGAAAGAATTGATGCTTTAAAGAAATTATCGGAGTATTCGGATAGAATGTTCAAACCAAATAGACAATAAATATAGCGCATAATTAAAAATAATCTAAATTATCTCCATATTCTATAGCTATGATAAGGATAATGATTCATTATTCTGAAGTTAACAAGGCCTGTACCTATCGATATTCTATTATACTTTCTTAGCCTATTCCTAAATATATATACAGTTATCCTGTACTTTTTCAATCTACAGATGATGGTGATGGTATATGCTCTCTATCACTAATTTAATTTTTTTATAGAATGACTTTTGTTGTGTTCTTTTTCTTATTCTGGTAATAACTCTTGTGGTCTCTTCTTTCTATGCGGTAGTGCGATGATAGTTGTTCTGTGAAATCCTTTTCTAACTAGGGTAATCTGTTCCAACTACATTAACAACTTGTTTTAAGGAATTGATAGGTGGTTATTTTATATACCATATATATAGTCATGTCTTTTTCCTTTATTATAGTCCAACTTGTGAATAACAAGACCATGATCGTTAACCATTAGCTGTGTCTTTGCCTCAAGAATAGTGTGCCTCACGTTGTATTATATATAGGTCTTGTAATTTGCTATTGTTCTATGGAACCTATGAAAGATATAAACCTAGAAAATATTGTTCAACTTTATCAACTGTTCGAAGCCTTTTTGTTATTCTATATATCTTTTGATGGGCAAGTAACACATTTTCTTATCATATCTAATATTCAACCTTTTGGCTGTCTCTGCAGATTGTACTCTTCTGATCAATGTCAAAGAGAAATCCCGATAATGTACAAGTGATATAAAGACGATAATATATTAAATCATTACAAATCTATCCGTTATATCCAGTTTGAAAGGTCTTTTTTATATCACCTATAGATCGCGGCCTATTCTTTCTTTTTGATAACCGCTGCATCTCATTTTTGTAGTATCTTTTTGTTATCTATTCATCATAAATGTTATCAAACTCTTGTAATGCCAATCCAGCTGTCAATGATTTAGAGGGCAGTGGCTTTTTGGACAATTTGTTATATGAGAGCAAAGAATGGACAAGAAATTGATGAATCATGTCATATAGAATTTTATTCTAATTATAACAGAGATCTATTAACTTCCTATATTCAGAACTCCCTTTAGATTATTTTAGAAGTGTCATTATCAAATGGCACACTTATTTTTTTTAATTGTCATGGATATTTTATTAATGTCCAATTGCTATTTTCCTAAATCTCCATGAATGAAAAGGATAAATGAAATTTCTTTCTTATTATTTAATTTTATTATTTCTTCATTGCCTATCCAAAAGCAGGTGAAAATATTATGACATATCAGAAGAAAATGAATAATTAGATTAACCTTGTTGTTTTGATTCATCTTTTTTAATAATTTATTTCATCTATTTCGGGATATTCCTAAGCCATAAGTATTTTATTTTGAATCAAGGAATGCATCATAAAAACAACGATCTGTTACAATTTTTGAATTATTCTAGGCATATCTAGGAAAATTAATAGTAGCAAACTATTGATCACACTTAAATAAATTTATTCGTAAACAGGAATCATTTGGTTTTAAAAATACTTCATGTCTCGGATGATCCACTACCTGATTGGAGAGTTGAAAAATCTGCAATTAGTTTAAAAAATAAAGGAAATTTAGTATATTTTGCTGGTTTAAAACCATCGCTTACTTATAATCGTAAAGTTTTTAATACAACCTTTCATTTAAATTGGAATCCTAGGACCAGATATCAAATTCCATATGAATGGTTTAAAATTAAAAACCAAATTAATAAAATTTTAAATGAAATTAGGCCTGATATTATTCATGCACATAATGTACTATCGGCTAGATTAGTTCAAGAAGTTGGGAATTATCCATTCATTTATGATAATCACGAATATTGGTCAAAATATCTTGAAATTCTAGAAACCGAGTCTGACAGCACTGATATTTCTACTAGTTTCCGCAATCCACAAGTGCTCATTAAATCAAAGTTAGACAATGTATTAAAAAAATATTCAATAAAAAAGTGGATAAAATGGGACTTGGATCTTGTATCGATAATCCCTACATTAGTGCCTTCAAAAACAATTGCTGTTGATCTTTCCCACCTTGGAAAAAAAATCTTTACTGTACCGAATTTTCCAATGAAAAGTGAACTTGAATATATAGAGAAACCAAAAATGCATAATGATTTATCTTCGGTTTATGCTGGTACCGCTCCCTATTTGGGATCTATTACTCCATTCAAAAACATAGATGGATTTATCCCATTGTTTGAAAAATATGATATTGGAGTACTGAATATTATAGGGTGGAAATCAGATTACTCAAAGAATGTACTATACCATGGATTTCTTAATAGAAAAGAAATGATTTCAGAAATGTCAAATAACTCTGTTGGTCTATTACCTTTTAAAAAACATCCTTTTCATTATTATATGAATCCCAATAAAGCCTATGAATATGCTCATGCCGGTCTTTTAATTTTGTCTACAAATTCAATAAAGCCGATATTTGATGAATTAAAGGATAATGTGATTGGTTTTGAGGATTATGATGAAATGATTCAGCAATTAAAATATTTTAAAACCAAACCGGATGAGGCATTTTCTAAAAGATTAAAGACTTTTGAATTTGCAAGACAGTATATTTTATGGGAAAACCATGAAGAATATATTTTGGAAGCTTATAAACATGCTTGATCATAAAGGGAAGAGGAGCATCAATAAGCATCCAGAAATATTCGGTTGTCCATATCTTCAGTGACAATCACCAACACAGTAAAATAACAAATCACAGAATAACTAAAAGCAATAAAGATATAGGAGCACAAAGATATTTAAAAATGCATCCTAAAGCCATTTATAAAAAGATGACAATTTTTCAATTTATTACTATTCATTTTCTAGATATTAACGGGTCATCAAACCTTTCTATTTCTGTATCTGAACTATTTTCTCTATGAATGTCTTCTTGATTAATTTGTGTCTTTGTATTTACTATATCTTTTGTTTTCTCTGTCGTATCTTTTGCAACGTCTATAACTTTATCTTTAACGTCTTTAGCTTTTTCTATAACCATATCCATAATGCCATCCTTTTCCATTGAATGGGTTTTTGTCTTGGTGGATTTTTGAATTTTATAGGTTGAATGTTTTACATACTTTGATTTTACTATGATTGGATAATTATTGAAAACCTTTTCTTCGCTATTCTCTAAAGTAACATGTATTTTCCTCAAAGATGGTGTTTTTTTATTTTCTATATCTTCTTCCTCTTCTTTAATCTTTATCATCACTTATTATAATCCATAATGATTAATATATGTAATAAAAAATTTTATTTGTCAACTTTAAAATTTATTAAAAATATGAATAGAATGTAAAATATTTCTATTTTCAAAAAGATAACAAATAGAATTACATTGGCATATTCCTATTAATGTGTTATTGTTATAATTATATCATTTGAGGATATTTAAAGTAATTAATTCCAAAATAATGGTGAAAATTGGAAAAGTGGCTCTTACAAATCATTTCTATAATTATTATTTTTGCGATACTTGTTTATTTTCAGTCACAACAAACTCTTTTGGGCAATACCATTAATATTGTCAGTAAAGATCGTTTCCTTGCCTCAAATCTTCTTTATCAAATTGCCGATTTTATATCTAAATCTATGACAACAATAATAACAACAAATTATACTAGTAATAATATTTTGCAAATAAAAGCTGCAGAAAAGCAGCTAGAATCAAATTTAATGATATTAAAAAATGGTTGAAACACTTCTAATATATAGGTATAACCAATTCCATCGAAATTTATAAATATTTTGAATTCAATCCAAGAGATGGATTGACTTGAAAGCAGTTTTATCAGACTAAATATAAAATTGGAAAAGAAAACAAACAAAGCATTGCAATTAAAAATTCTATGCTAATACCAAAATTCCATATCTCGGCATATAGTTTGATAAAAAAGGAAATTACACCATTTGCTTTAGGTATTATTAATTCATCTAATACATTGGTTACACAATTAGGAAAAGAATCAGAAAAAATATCAAAGATATTGTTAGAATACAATTATTTTAGGTATGTCAAAGTACGATTAATTATTTTTGTATTGTTTTTGGTTGGACAATTGCTTAAATTAGTAAATTTACTTACAAAGACAACTTCGGAAGTAAAAAAGGGAAATCTCGCAGTTTCAATCAATTATAAAGGTAAGGATGAGATTTCATCTCTCGCAGAATCTTTTAACTCTATGATCTCTACAATAAATAATCACATAAAAAACAAACCGAATTAACAAATGAATTAACTCAATTGAATGCAAGTTACAAGAAGCAAACAAGGTAAAGGATGACTTTATTAACATCGCAGCTCACAAATTGCGAAATCCTGTTCGATCAATAGTTGTTTCTATAATCTTGCTTGCCAATAAAATAAACGATGAACAAAAAAAATTAGTGGATATTGTAAATAGAAATTCAAAGAAATTAAAAATTCTAATTCAAAACCTTTTAGATGTTTCAAGGAATGAGAGTAATTCATTCATTAAATCTACATAAAGAAAAATTTTATTTTAACGAGATTGTATTAGAAATAATTAGAGATTATAAAGAAACTTTTAGTATATTTCCAAATTTCAAAATTCTTTTCCATAGTTCAGATATTGAATTTATACTTTATGCAGATAAAGATATAATAATTCAAGTTATTCCAAATCTAATTGATAACTCAATCAAATTTATACCTGAGGAATGGGGAATTATATCAATTACCACTGAAAAGCTAAAAAGAAATAGTTATGCTATCAGAGTTAAAGAACTTGTTATTATTACCGTAAAAGATTCAGGCAGCGGAATCGAAACAGAGATATTACCACGATTATTTACAAAATTTTCTTCCAAATCTTTTCAAGGTAAGGATTGGGATTATATATTTGCAAAAAAATAATTGAAGCTCATGGTGGAAGGATATGGACTGAAAATGAGAAAGATGGAAATGATTCTATTTATTACTTTAGTCTCCATTGGATGGATATTCTTTTTAAATATTCTTGATAGATGTTTTCCACGCCATGTAAAGTTAATATATTATTTCTTTGTTATAGTAATGAGCAAATAGATTAGGCATTGTTTCATATGTTTTAGTTTAAAATCCCTCTATCTTCAACATGGAAAGTAGTAGTAGTTGTCAAAACATTCTTTGGTTCTATTCTTGATATACTGCTGCATAGTTCTTTCAATGAGGTTTTCTCATAATTGGAATGAATATGATTGATTATATTTAAGAATTGACAGGCTTGTCGTGGATACCATATACTCCTTATCTGTTGAAACAGGATGTCCTCCATTTTTCAACGATGTCTAACAGAAATTTCCCTGTTACCACAAACATATTCCTCTTCCTGGATATCCTTAATCATACAATCTCTACTTTTGGATTTTATTCCTATCCGTAGCCAAATGTATTTGAGCCAACAACTTTGATTTGAGTTTCATCAACCAAAAATTCCGAGATTTTGGCTCATCTATAAAATAACCTTTCTGCGATTTGTACTTTTGTATCCAATGTCCTATGCACCATGACTTCTTTGAACAATTTTTATACCAAAAGATATAGCAATAGATGGATATATTAATGGAAGACAGTCATTGAAGTAAAGATATAAAGAATGTATAATATCTTTAGGATATGTTCTTTTTCTTATTTGATGGAGCATATTTAATAAACAATGCAGAGTCTATATATTTTTCCTTAACTTTACAGATCTGTTTTTCATCTATCATATAATTATAAAATTCATTTCTTTGCTATTATTCATTATTAAAATAAACTGCTTTGTTGTATAATTAATTTATCGTTATTTATTACCGTCTCGTCGATAGAATTATAACGGAAAATGTGAAAATGGATTATAGTCCTAAATAGAGTATAGTTTTAATTAACTATTTTTCAAATAATGCATCAAAGTAAAATAAAACTACTTTTGTTTGATGGTGACTTAATCCTTTGCTGATTTTATTTATTTACTATAAAGAAAATGAAGGTTATTCAACAAAGGATTTTAATATTAAAAAAATAAAAAAACAATATTTTCTTTCAAATTAAATAAATGAAGGTAATAACAAGGAAAACAAATCATAATAGTTTTATTCTAACCGAGTTTATACCTTGATGATATTTCATCTAATTTGTAAATTTTCACTTTTGTTAATCTGAATCGGTATTAGTGAACCATCGCCTAGTCTAATTCGGTATTCCATATCAATGTAAATACTAGTCATGAGGGTTAGGAATTTGCTGAAATAATTAGGAAATCAATTGTTTTTCTATTTCTAGATAAATCGAGTCTTTAATTTATAAAAAAAGATATATGGAATCAAATATATATATTTTATCAATTTACATGACTAAAACTATTCAGTATTTATTAGCCTTTGTTTTAGTTATTGCTTTAATAATCGGAATTTGCCCAGTTTTAGCTGTTTTTTCTCAACCGGTAATAAAGGATAAAAATTTAAAAATAGATGTAGTAGCAAAAGGTTTGAACTCTCCTACCAGTATGGCGTTCTTAGGACCAAAAGATATTTTGGTTGTTGAGAAGGATGATGGTATTGTAAATAGGATTATTAATGGTAATGTATTACCACAGCCCTTCCTTCAAATCCCTGTTGCTACAAAAAGTGAAAGAGGTCTACTTGGAATAGATGTTGCAAAACATAATAATGGTCCTACATATGTTTTCCTGTATTACACGGAATCAGGTGGAGGAAAAACTGGCGATGATGTAACTGATGGAATAAAACCAAATGCTAATGTTCTCTATAGGTATGAATTAATAAATGACCATTTAATAAATCCAAAACTTTTACTTAAACTTCCAGCAATCCCAGGCCCAAATCATGACGGTGGTAAGGTTATTGTTGGCCCTGATAAAAATGTGTATATTGTTATTGGCGACCTTAGGTCTCATCGAACTCAATCTCAAAATGTAGTTAATGGACCTCCTGTGGATAATTCTAGCGGGATACTTAGAGTAACCCAAGATGGTAAAGCTGTTCCAGATGCACCATTAGGCGATACTTCTTCTCTTAACTTATACTATGCATATGGAATACGCAATAGTTTTGGCATGGATTTTGATCCTATTACAGGAAAATTATGGGATACAGAAAACGGTCCTAACTATGGAGATGAAATTAATCTTGTCGAAAAAGGATTTAACAGTGGATGGGCACAAGTAATGGGCATATGGACTCCTAAAGGTAAAATAGGAAATGAAAATGCAGGTAAAGTTAATCTTCATCTACCTGCTAGCTTGGTTAATTTTGAAGGAAAAGGCAAATATAGAGAACCTGCATTTATTTGGTTTCAAACAGTAGCTCCTACTGCATTAAAATTTTTTAATTCTACAAAACTTGGCAAGCAGTATCAAAACGATTTGTTTGTAGGAGATTACAACAATGGTAATCTATATGATTTTAAATTAAATGAAAATAGAACGGGATTATCCTTGAATGATGCCAAACTAAATAACAACATTGCATATTCGCCAAATGATTATAATCCATTTATATTTGCTAGCGGATTTGATGGAGGTATCTCTGATATAAAAGTAGGACCTGGAGATGGCTACCTTTATGTCCTTTCGCTTTCAGGTACAATTTATAAAATAGTCCCATCTTCATCTTCTGCGGCATCTGGATAAGAAATAACATTTGAAATTATCTTGGGCTTCAGATTATTTCCCTTTTTCTCTTTGTTTTAAATTATTATGCTATAATTCTTTTAAAATTGAAAACTTCTTCTTATTCATAAATAATATTATTCTCGATTATAAATGCATTATTTTAAAGCAGAATTAATTTAAATTTCTTATTCCACGACAAATAAACTAACAACTCCATTGCATTGTATATCGACAACCTGAAAATATTAATTATAATATAATAGGTTAACAAATAACTTGGAATATAAATGGACCGCATTAACTAATACTACAATAGGTACTTTAATGGCTTCACTTGATAGAAATATTGTTATTATAGCATTACCTACAATAGCATCAGAGCTTCATACATCTCTTTTAACACTTGTATGGATAGCTATCGGATATTGGGTAGTTACTGCTTCAGTACTATTAACTTTTGGTAGACTGGCAGATATGTTTGGTAGGATCAAATTATATAATGTCGGATTTGTACTGTTTACTACCGGATCTGCATTATGTAGCATTTCCTATACCGGAGAACAGTTAATAGTATTTAGAATTGTCCAAGCCCTAGGTGCAGCATTTCTTTTTTCAAATAGTGCTGCAATACTCACGGATGCGTTTCCAGAAAATGAAAGAGGTAAAGCATTAGGGTTAAATCAAATATCTATAGTTATAGGTTCCGTAATTGGGCTGGCATTTGGGGGCTTACTTACTTCATATTTGGGATGGAGATCCATTTTTTGGATAAACATACCAATAGGATTATTTGCAACGTTTTGGGCGTATACTAAATTACACGAATTAGGCGCGATTAGAAAAGAGAAAATAGATTGGCTAGGAAATGCCACATTGTTCGCAGGATTACTGCTTCTTTTAGTTGCCATAACTTTTGGTTCGTTTCAGATTCTCGACTCATTTAGAATTTCATTATTTGTCATAAGTAGCGTTGCTTTTTTAACACTATTTTATTTTGTGGAGAAAAAAGTCTCCAAACCCATGTTCGATTTTTGCCTATTTAAAATTAAATATTTTACTAGCGGCATAATAGCAATATTTCTCAATGCACTGGCGAGGGGCGCCTTTACATTAGTTATGACATTTTATCTTCAGGGTCCATCAATGGGGCTAAATCCATTCCATGCAGGCATTTATTTAATTCCTATTTCTTTATCCTTAGCTATTTCTGCACCTATAAGTGGATGGTTACATGACAAATACAAATCAAGAATATTTACTCCAGTTGGTTTACTTATATCAGCAGCTGGTTTTCTAATACTTACAAGAATGAATGCTGTGACATCCTTTTACGAATCCATTTTACCACTGCTTTTAGTTGGTACTGGTATGGGCATATTTGCATCACCTAACAGAGCTTCAATTATGAGTTCTGTCCCTTCATACAGAAGAGGAATAGCAGCAGGTGTTAGCACAATGTTGGTCATGACGGGTAGTGCATTTAGTATCGGTTTTGTATTCGCAGTATTTGTTAATTATATGCCCCTAAATGAAGCTCAAAGAATCTTTTCCGGTTCATTTGCTACAATGAATATCACCACAATTGAAATTAGCAAATTTTTGGACTCTTTGCATTTTATTTTTTTTATATCAGCAATTTTAATGGTTATTTCAATCGTGCCGTCTATTGTACAATGGAGTTATAAAAAAAATAATTATTGAAACCTTTTCTAAATGCTTGTGATATTCTATTGAGAATCAAATTTCTGCAGTATTAATCCAACTTTTTAAAAAAAAGAAAATAATATGTCATCAATTGTTAGCAGTACATATGCGATTTTATCCATAACGATTGATATGTTTTGAATTTACGTTTTTATAGTATTTGTGAAAACTTTTTTTTAATTGGACTTTCTGTGACACTGATAGTTCTATCTACTATTTAACATTATATACGATCTATTTTATCGATAATAAGATATTTTTTAGAACAATAAAAATAGTTATGAATGGATTTATCATATGGATTATACTCCAACCTATTACTTTAAATTCTAATACCCATGCCATTATAAGTTATGTTCATTTCAAATATAGGTATTATTAGCAACTGGCTATATGAAAAATGCTTTGTTGCATGATTCCCACTCTAAATACATTTAGCTTACATACTTTAAGAGATCATATGAACCAACAACCGGTCTCTAGTTAGAATAGGTGAAATATTGTTAGACTTTGATATTATTCACAAATGGGATACCGATCTAAAATAGATGAACAAAGACAAGGTTGGTGAGTCCTTTCATTATCCTAATATCTTTCTTCTTTTACTTGGATATGTCAAAATATACTTTCGTCTTCCTTATAGACAAACCGAAGATGGTATTGCATAAGAAGACATGCCTATGGAAAAGGTACCTTCTATTCCTGAGTATACCATAATAAACCGAAGGATAAATCGTTTGGATATCAAGATAAAAGATGTGGATAAGAAAGATAAGGATTTTCAGGATGAATATATCGTCATTGCAATAGATAGTACCGGTATCAAGGTTACCAACAGAGGCCAGTGGAAGAGAGAGAAATGGCATGCTAACAACAAGAATAAAGGATATTCAAAAATACATATAGCAGTTTATGTGAAGACCAAGAAAATTCTTACAATAAAGGTCATGAACATGCACGTTCATGATGATGGTAATGTGTTACCAGAATTGGTTGAAGAAAATATTATATCATCTGATAGCATGACAACAACAATAGGCAAACTATTCTGTGATGATGGCCCCTATGAAAGTAATGATCTTTAGATATATAGAATACAACGGAATTTTGTCATGTATTAAAGTACGAAAGAATGCTTAGATTTAAATGGAAAAAAGAGAAAAATATCCTTAGAAACCTGTCAGTTATATCTCAGAAAAATGATTTACAAAAGTGAAAAACAGCATTGTAATCTATGGGCAAAGATGGATTGTTGGTGAAACTATATTCTCATCGATAATGCGGATATTTGATTAATATGGATACTCGGAGGTTAGATTAAAGAAAATAATACAGGAAATGATGTTAAAAGCATCCTTTTACAATAAGATGATACCTATTTAGACAAAACAGATAGTAAAATCAGGGATTTTAATAATCACGTAACAAAGCATATAAAAAATAATGATTGTATCAATATATCATTAAATGGTTCTTTAACTTTAAGTTTACTATATTAAGTACAGTCATTAGATAATTTATTAACTAATTCATAGCACGATATTGGAAGAAAAATTATACATTGTTTTAAATAACAAATAAAATGCTGAAATAACATAAAAGCCTTTATCATTGATATAGAAAAGTAAATTTAAATAAATTCATAAAAGTTAAAGTAATTATTATCCTTATATAAGAATACTTGCCATATAAGATTATTTGACAATATCCGAAGGAATTACTCCAAATCAGATAACCAAGATGATATATGATCTTGAGAGTGCAATATCATATGGAGTAAAATTTCTTCAGAATGTTAAAGAAAGAATGGATGTTTTTATTGATGAAAATGGACCTGCCATGATTATAAAATATGATATTTACAAAGATAACTATATAAAGGCAAGGAGAAGAGGCGCAAAAATAAGATTTGTTACAGAGATTACAAAACATAATATTCAATATTGTAAAGAATTAAGAACGATTGTTGATGAATTTAGACATCTTGATAATCTCAAAGGATCAATAGCTGTCAATGATTTCGAATTCTTAGGTTCAACAACATGGAGAGAAACACAGCTTTTGACACCTGTTACCTACAGCAATGAGAAAGAAGTTGTAGAGCAGCAACGTTATATTTTTGATACATTTTGGAAAAAGGCGATATCTTTTGATCAAAGAATAATGGAAATTGAGGAAGGTATTATACCAAAGGTTATTGAAACCTTTGATAATTCTTTCGATATCCAAGATAGAATATTTGACCTTTTAAACTCGGCCAATAATGAAATATTAATAATATCTTCAAGTTCAAATGCATTTCATAGGCAAAAAAAAGCCGGATCTATACAAAAACTATTGGAAATAAGTCAAAATAAACCCTGGATAGCAATTAAAATTCTAACTCCCAAAGATATTGAAATAGAAAATATGGCCGATAAAATGACTAATTCAAATTTTACTTTTAGGTTCACCGAGCCATTATCTAAAGTATCTTTTTTGATGGTGGATAGAAAATATTCCTTGGTTGTAGAATTAAAAGATGATTCAAAAAAAACACTTGCTGAAGCAAAAGGTTTTGCGATCTATTCTAATAGTACACCTACTGTTTCATCATATGCTGCAATATTTAATAGCCTTTGGAAGCAGGCGGAAATGTATCAACAATTAAAAATTCAGGAAAAAATGCAAAAAGAGTTTATCAATACAGCAGCACATGAACTAAGAACACCAGTACAACCGATAATTGGTATAACCGAGATAATCAGAAAGGAATTAAAAGATGGTAGACAAAAGGATCTTATTACAGTTATAAGTAGAAATGCACAAAGATTAAAAAAATTATCAGAAGATATTATAGACGTAACAAGAATTGAAAGCAATTCTTTAAATTCAGATAAAGAACATTTTAAAATAAAAGAACTAATTCTTCACATTATTATTAATTACAAAAACAATACTAATTTCAAAAAAGTAAAATTTGATTATATATTAGATGATGATTTTACTATTTATGCTGATAGAATCGGGGTAAGTCGTGTTATTTCAAATTTGATTGACAACTCTATTAAATTTAGTCCGAATGGTGGAATCGTGTCCATAATTCTTCAAAAAAAAGATACTTCTAATACCAATGAACATAAAGATGAAAAAGGTGGGGAAATAGTTATTGTCAGTGTAAAAGATACAGGTATAGGTATAGGTAGTGATATATTTCCAAAACTGTTTACAAAGTTTATTACAAAATCATTTCAAGGTATGGGACTTGGGCTTTTTATATCAAAAAATATAGTTGAAGCTCATGGTGGAAGGATATGGGCAGAAAACAATAAAGATGGTAAAGGTGCTACCTTTTCATTTAGCCTGCCTTTATACAAATAAAATATCGCTATCTTTATCTGTAAAACAACGGTTAAATAAAAAATATCATCATATTTCCAATTTTTATATATGAATCGAAATAATTATTGTTTATCTACTATTTTATCATGAAATATAATTACTACATAATATCTATTGTAAGCTATTATGTTATATTTGATATTGTATTTTTCATATTTATGAGGCTTTAATTCGAGTTCCATCTTCTTTTATCTAGAAATCCATTTCATCAAGTACCGAGCAGATATTTTATCGATTTTGGTTTAGATTTGTCTGTTTTACAGGTATCGTACACCATAGCTGATACAATAAAACAGATAAGAGTACAATTGCAGATATAGCCTAAAATCCGATACAGGTAATGGACCTATCCTCAACAACGATTTGATATGCTATATCAATAACGGCTCTACCGATATTTTTCTCTGTTTGTAGATTGCCTTTCCGGATACCAAGTGATAAAAGCATACAAGCTCAAGTCTATCTTTGGGAAAACTTTTATCTTTCAACAGAACAAACCCGGTCTATTTCCGGAACCTTCTTGCTATGCTCATACAGCAGATTCTTATCGTCATAGCTTGGATTAGATATCAGGTATAGTACACACGGTAAAGAAATACAGATGATAATGATAATTATGTTAAAGGAATGTACATCCTATTATCTGGGATATTAGCAGTAGTTACATCTGCTGTTAGAGATACTACAAGCTCATCTATTATTGTTGTACATGTTAAATGTAGTTTATTTCCAAGTATCCAACCCTTATTGGTATTGCTATAGTCCCCCTAGCACCTGTATCGATGCCCGAATGTGGCAATATACCTTTTTTCATTGATGATTTGTGCTATACACTACTATTTGTTTTGAGCGCTGTATACTGCTGCTATAGAATAGTCATCATCAACCATAACCATACCATCCACTGCAAACAGATATCCCATTGCGGAATTCCTTTGTTTAATATCTATAGTAGGAATGGTCTTCAACCGCCTGTTAAACGTACGTCTACTGCTGAGAATGGATACTAGGCCACAGGCTACTGCTAGTTTATGTTTATACTGACAGTCCATAATAAGAAAAGTATGCAATGCATTGTTAGAGTAATTCTAAACCTATCTTACAATAAAACATCTCAAAATAATGGTTGGAAAATATACATATGGTCCCCCATGTTTCCTCCTTGGCATACTAGGCCATGGTATACAATCTATCAGATACAGAATGTTAAAGAGTATGGATTCCTTTAGTCTATAAGTATCTAATCTTTAGAACAGTTTTTCTCAAAATAACATTCCATAAGTTAGCTTTAAGCTGTTGTAAATGTATCAAGGGATAATTTGAATTATGACCATGCCTCGATAATTAACTAAGATACAAGTACATATTCTGTGAAAAGTGGGTTATGATAGGTGTTATAAATTAAAAATGATAGAATTAAGGATGATTAAAATTCTTATTTTTCATAAATATAAATCTATTAATATAATATAATCATATTTGATGTATATCTATAGAATCATATTATATCGTAATATTTTTAAGGTAATATCTTTTAAAAATATATCTTAAATGAAGAACATAATAAATATAGCAACACAATAATCCATCCATATCTTGATTATTGGAATTTTCAAGTTGACCTATAGAAATCTCATAGCTTCGGTTGATAAAGTTTTTTTAATGTGGCAAGTTGTATTCCCTGTTTTTTATATATTTATTTCAGGATATGCATACTCGGGCTTAATTGGAAATCATGGTGTACAATTAGGTGAAATATTTGTTTCATATCCTTCATTTTTAGCTGCAGGAATGATTGGTTTTAATGTTATGAATAGCAGTACAGTAGCAGGAAGCATTATTTGGAATGATAAAAGAAATGGTATGTTCCAACAATTACTTGTAATGCCTTTTACTAAAATCCAATATATCATTAGTAATCTTATCACGATAATGATTATGGGTCTGACTAGTGCTGTCATAATCCTAGTAATTGGCCTGCCAACTATGTTGGGCAATGCAAATCCTACTTTATGGAGCATCCTTTATACAATTTTTTCAATTGTTGTAGGTGCTGTATTTTTTGGATCTTTTACAGTAATAATATCTACTAGATTAAAAAGCAGTGAAGGTTTTACTGTAATAAGTAACGGCATTTTTTTGTTTTTCGCTTTTGCAAGCTCTACATTTTATCCTGCACAAGGTGTAACCGAACCTCTCAAAACGACCTTTTACATTAATCCTCTAACATATATAGTTGATATTACAAGAGCAGGGATATATTCTCAGATCACAAATTTCACAAATATGGAAGTTGTTGTTATTCTGATACTTTCAACAATATCTTTTTTTATCGCTGCTATTTCTATGCTAAAAATCAAAGTATAATTTTTTTCCTTTTTATACAAATGTTGCTACTTCTTATTATTCACCATATCAAGGAATATTTCTTCTAAAGAAGGAGATTTTATAGTAATACTTTCTATGTTAATTTTATTTTTTGAGAAGATTTCCATAATTTGAGTTATTACCTGTTGAGAATTAAAAGATTTTATTTGAAAACTATTCTCACTATCGACCTCAACTTGATCATCAAAAGCAATTGTATTTATTACAGGAAGAATAGTTTTAGCTGCAATATCCTTTACTTTTATGTCAATAATGTTTTTTCCATTATATTTATGCTTCAAGCCATTCGGAGTATCAAAGGCAATTATTTTTCCTTTATTAATGATGGCTATTTCATCGCACAAATATTCTGCCTCTTCCATTATGTGAGTTGTAAAAAAAACCGTTAGTCCTTTTTTCACCTGACTTTTAATATAATCTAATAGCATTCGCCGTGCAGAAGGATCTAAACCAATTGTAGGTTCATCCAAAAAAAGAAGCTTCATATCATGAATAAATTCCCTTGCAAGCTGTACTCTTCTTTTTTGACCTATAGATAGCTCGTCATTTTTCGTATTTCTTATTTCCTGTAAATCAAAGGCATCTAGTAGTTCTTTTACTTTTTCCTTTCTCTTTTGTTTTCCAATCCCCCATAATAATCCATACAGATCTAATGCTTTTTCCACTTTCAAATTATTTTCTGAACTTGGATGTTGAGATATTACACCTATTCTCTTTCTAATTTCAAGTCCATGTTTTGTTATTTCTTTTCCAAATATATGTACCGATCCAGAAGTTGGATTTAATAATGTAGTGAGAATCTTTATTGTTGTACTCTTACCTGCTCCATTCGGACCAAGGAATCCAAATACCTTACCATATTCTACTGTGAATGATATCCTATCTAGTGCAATTTTTTTTTGCCCATATTCTTTTCTTAAATCCGATACATTGATACAGTACCTATTTTCAGGCGGCGTTATCAAAATATTACTATCTATAAATATTTTTAGTTTATAATAAGTTATTTTCAAATTATCCTCTTACAAATATGATAAAAAGATGGATTTCCAAATTATCACACTAAGTATCTTTTAATAATGACCAAAAATTCAAAAATATATTCAATTTTACCTTTTTTAGTGTTTGTTAATACCGTCAATTAATACTTTTTATAAATTACATTATGCAAATGATCAAAACTGAAAAATATTTTTAGATTTGATACTCGCCAATATCAACACATCATTATCTATTATACATACAATAGAATCTATTGATTTATTTGTTATGTTTTGAAATGAAATGAATATGATTATACCTTAAATATACCTATTATTTTCTATAAGTATATGAATCATTGAATTGTATGTTTTATTTCGGTAATTCATATCTTCGTATTTACATTTATATGTCATTAACAAGTGTTTTGTTAACTCTACTTTATTGATCAAAATTATAATTTTCAAAATATTATTTATGATAGAATATTTTTAATATTTTTTTGATTGGTACTTGATTATTTGGTTAACAGCTGTATAAACATAAAGGTACATATTCTTGTAAAATATTTATGATCCTCTCATGATTTTTTTTATATTTATTCGTATACTTGCTGATTGCTTTTCATAGTTAGTGTGGCATTTGAAGATGTGAGGATATCTAAACAAACACAATAATTATTTTATAGGAAAAAAGGAATACAATTTAAAGAACTGTTAACAAATAGGAATCAGTTAATTAAGATTATTAATAGTTAAATCGTAAAAAATATTTTATGCAAATAAAGTCAAATGGGTCTTTTATGTTGATGTTGTGCAAGTCTCTTTTATGTATATACCATAAGGAATGACTAATTATAATTTCTTCAAACCCCCCTCTCATTATCCTTTTTCTCTAATAATGTCTTTCTTAATTTAATTGGGGCATCATAATATGCCGCTAGCGCTATTGCATCAGAAGCTCGATAATTTCGTAATATCAGAATTTCTTTTTTCCTATTTTGAAAATAAAGATTAGATCGTAAAACAGAATCGCTCTGGTATATCCGCACTTCCAATAAAAGTAAGTCATGCATTACTGCAATTTCTTCAACTAAGTTATAGATTGTAGGTATGTCGTTTTTTTTTCCTTGTTGAAAAAGTGCAATATGCTGTGCCACTTCACCTGAAAATGCAACAATGGGAAAATCAATTCCATCTATGGATTTTAGAACAATTGCACCTTCCAATCCCATTGTATCTAGAAAACCAATATTGTTAATTCTTGCTTCCACATAGTCCGAGTCATCTCCTGCAAATAAATTATCAGACATTCTTTTTACCTTGTAATATTACATATCATAATTATGGATAAAGGTTGTTAGGTGATAATAATAGAATTCTACAATCTTGTGCTATTCCCATTAGTAAAATTAATTAAAACTCATTTATTTTATTTTATTAAATAGTTCCATTTATCTCAAAAATATAATAAATTGATAAAAGAAATATAATATTACAAAATACAATATCTAAAAACCATATGATTATAATATTACATTTATTATAATTATAATATTACAACTTAATGAAATTCTTTTCATTTTTTTTATCGTAGTCATAGTTATCTTTTCTATGTTTTTAATATTTTTTGATTTAAACCTTCCAAAGACAATATATGCACAAAAAGCTTGTTGCTTTGAGGCAAAAGAAGATAAAATAAAATTATTGCATACTTAAAAAAACTATCATAGTATTTTAATTAACCTTTTTTTTAAGCCGCATAAATGAGATACAAGGCTTATTTTCTATGGTAAAAAAAGATCCTGTTGAATCTCGATCGACAAGAACGATTAAATCGAATTATTCAAAGTATTTGACAGAAACAGTAGACAAATCTATTAATTCAAAGGCATATCAAGATGAAACTGCTCTTTGGGATAATCAAAGTTTTTCGAATATCGACTTGGCAAAAATTACAGAAAGATTGTTATCAAAATTGGAATATAGTTTAATCAATTTAATAATACTGATGCACATATAAAAAATAAAAGTAAAGGAAAACTATGTAAAGTCGTTTGCTAATGAATTTAAAAGTTATGAATTTTTCTATGATTTTTTGGGAGCTAATAATTCTACTGCAAATAAATTATCAATCGATTATTTATCTACTGTGCTTTGTTGCATGATTTCTCTTTTCTAAATACATTTAGCTAACATATATCAACAAATTCTGTGAATTGGCCTATCTACAATTAATCTTTGGTTAGAAGAGGCGATGAAATCTTGCTAGGCTTTGATGTTATTAACAACTGGCATACCGAATTAAAAGAGATGAATAAAGGCAAAATAGGTGAAACATTTCATTATCCTAATACCTTTCTTCGTTTACTGTTTTATGCTAAAGTATACTATCACTAGTCATTTAGATAAACCGAGAGTATTGCACAAGGCCATGCTAAAGGAAAAGTATTTTCTCTTCCAGATTACACTACAATAAACAGAAGAATAAACAGGTTAGACATCAAGTTAAGAGACTGTAATAGAAACAAGGAATTTGAAGACGAATACATTGTCATCGCAATTGAAAGTACTGGCAAAGTGACAAACAGAGGTCAGTGGATGCAAGATAAATGGAAAATAAGAAAGAAAGGATATTTAAAAATACATACCAGTTAGTAAAGAGTAAGAAAATTCTTTCAATGATAAAGGTCACGGACAAGCATGTTCATGATAGTAAGCCGTTACCAAGGATGGTTGATAATATTATAAAATTATACAATGTAACAGTAGCAATAGGCAAACTATTCTGTGATGGTGCTATATGAAGATAATAATATTTTTAGGCATCTGGAAGATAATGGAATTTTGCCATGCATTAAAGTAAGAAAGAATGCTTGAGTGCTAGAGCGGGATTGAAAAAAGAGAACATTCGAAGAAACTTTCAGTTATATCTCAGAAAAATGATTTAAAAATATGGAAAGATAGTAAAAACTATAGATTGAGATGGATTGTTTGCCAAAACCGTGTTCTCTTGTATAAAGAGAACGTTTGGGGAGTATGTTTATTCGGTTATATTAAAGAACATGATATAGGAAATAATGCTAAAAGCATCTTTGTACAATAAGATGATATCTATTTAGACAAAACAGATAGTAAAATTAGAGATATTAAGAAGCATACAACAAATCAATAAAGAAGCAATATCTTAAGTGAACAGAACTCATTCTCAATATATTTTAATTTATATTTGTTCTTTTTACAAGGAAATATCCTAGATGCAATGAATCGTTCTTTCTATGCGTTGTTATATGATAAATACTGAATTATGTAACAAAGCGTTATTTCAATAATACTTTTGCATAAGAAGAATGAACAAGATGATGGAGTTTCAAAATTTTCAGAGGTCTGATAGATACCGTTACATATACATTTAGAAACAGGATGTTTTTGATATTATCAACATAACTGATAGAAAAAGATCTGCAATAAACAGATTTTGTCCTTTTGATATGCTTAATCTGAAAATTTATTACTTCGATCGATTAGCATCTAAGCCAAATTTATCTAAAACCATTTTAATGAATTTTTTGCCGATTATATATCGAGGAAATACACCTGTTTGTTGATATCTTTTTTGGCCTTTATTCTGCATCTATTTCCAAAAGGACTTTTAACTATGTGAAAAAGAGATGATGCTTTTGCAACATACTGAAGGATATTCATAGAAATATAATTACAATCATAAAAGAAAATTTGAGAATAGTGTTTTGCTTTTTCTATTTACAAATGAAGTATGGCATCTTCAAACTAGAGTTTTTTCTCAAGTTAGTAGAGACTAAAAATGGAGTGTTAAATTTATAAATCAATAGAAAATTATTAAAAATAAATACATCTTAAATGGTTTGCCATAATGATGGATGGATAGTCTAGTGGTTAAGATACCTGTCTCACACACAGGTGATCGAGAGTTCAAATCTCTCTCCATCCACTATATCTTTAAAATTTTAGAAATGTTTTAAAATTAGGTAATTAGTAGCATTGCAATATAAATGACAAATGTGATCCCAAGAAAAATCTTGGTAACCTTGAAAGATTTTTCTAAAGCCTTAGAATAATCATCAAACTGATCGTTTCCCATAACCATTACTTTACTTTCTGATTTATAGATTTCGTATGTCGATTCGTTAATTGATTTTTGAGATAGTTTAATTAGCTGTCTGAATATATCTATTATTTTAGTTTCATTTGTTGTATCTCCCAAAGTGTAATAGCCTTTGGTATTTCTTTTACCTGATGTGGAATGTGTATCTGAGGTACAAATTTCTATGATATTATGTCCTTCTTGTTTTAGGGTACTCATAATTTTTTCTCTTATCCCGTTTTTCATATTATTGGAATCGCACCAACATAATCCATATTCATTATCCTTTATTGAAATAGTTAACAAACCGAATTGACCATTTCCCAAATCAGATGATTTTTTCATTTCATTTTTAATTTGATCTATTTGAAAACTATTTGAATATCCTATTTTAAATGGAAATTGTTCTGAATCTTTAATTTTTTCAAGACATTTTTCTCCTAAATAAATAAAATTGTTGATATCCTGATTTTCAATTTTCTCCCCCATAGAATTATGCGAATCAATGATTAAAGTCTGCTCAAATCCTAAATCTTGTGAATGTCGTTCAAGATGTAATTTAACCTCCTGAGGAATATCCTCCATCCCTGACGGCGATTTAGATAAGAATAGTATAACATTTTTGCCCAATGCTAATCCTGAACAATTGCAATCGTTTATGGATTGGGTAATTGGTATCGTGCATCTATCTCCTGATTCTAAAAAGGTCGATTGATTAAGAGAATCTAAGTATTTTTTTACTTCTTTATGAGATGGAATATTAAGTGAATGGTCTGAAATACTATGCATAACCATCGCAGATTTTGAATAAAATTTGAAAATATCAAAAGGAAGATTACTGCCTCCTATAGGATTGAAAGGGCCAGGATGTAATTCTGGAAGTACTATTGTAACATTTTTTTGAGATCTCAATTTTACTAAAAGGGTTTTAACAACTCTTGAATTTGCTTTTTCTTCCGCTATCCTCTCCATTTCTTCATATTTATTTTCAGTCCATGCTTTTAGAAAAGCTTGTAATATCTTAAATGCGCTGGCAAAACTAGGCCTTCCTAACCGGTCTATTATTATTGCCCACAATACACCAGTGGTCAAAATTGTTGCTCCAAACAAATAAACAGAAAGATTTGTAAAGAAAATATGATTAAAATAGAGAAATGAAATTATTATAAAAATAATTAATGGTTGTATAAAAGATATCGGAATCGCCCTCTTTAGCGAAGCACCAAATACTGATGTAAAAATTCCAATTCGTAAACCTATCGCCATAAACATCCCTTGTAAAACTGAATTAATAGCTGCATGATTTGTATAAATTATGAACCCTGAAACATAGCTAAGAATTACAGTTAAAGTCCACAGGATGCTAGCAAATGCTGCTACATGTAAAACTTTTGAAAATCGATTAAGTGGAGTTCCTTTAAGTGAAAGATAATCAAATAATAAAGTTGCTGAAAAAATACTAACAATTATAGGAGATGAAATAATAAATTCTACAAGATTATGAGTTGTTATTACAAAATTAATTACAGTTATATTAGTTATTAGGCTTGCAATTGCAATTATAAAAGAAAACTTTTGAGAAGTTGGATTGATATTTGTAAATATCCATCTTTTATGAAGGCTGGAAATACTGTCTGATTCGGGATTGCTCATTAAAAGTCAGAAAAAGAGATATTATACCGGAAATAAAATCTTTATTGCTACAGAGATCGCAATCAAAGCTCCTGATATACCCAAAATAATTTCCGGCTTTACTTTTATCCCTTTTGTTTCATCTTCAAAAAACCTTAGCAGACCAGCACTTGAAGCGGGTAATGGTGCATTTTTTTTTGCCTTCTTACTCATATCTAAAAATCCTAACCATGGGAATAAATACATTTCTGTGTCGAATTGGATATGAATATATATTTATTATCAATATTAATCAAACAAATTAATTAGAATTTAAGAAATTAATATTCGATTGAAAAAAATACAGATCGGTGTTATAGGACACAATCAAAATTCAATACCATTAAAAATTTTGGATCTTGCATATGACGTTGGGAGACAGATTGCCCACAAAAAAGCTGTATTAATTTGCGGTGGACTTGGTGGTGTGATGGAATATGCTTGTAAAGGTGCCAAAGATAATGGAGGGTTAACAGTGGGCATAGTTCCTCAAGATAATTATTCCAAAGCCAATGAATTTTGCGATATAGTTATTTGTACAGGAATCGGGTATTCAAGAGACTTTATAGTATCTTATTCATCGGATGCTCTAATAGCCGTTGGTGGAGGTGTAGGTACTTTAATTGAATTATGTGTTGGATATATGGCTAAAAAGATAATGGTTTCGATTGAGGGTAGCGGAGGTACATCGGATATGTATGGTGGGAAATTTTTGGACGAAAGGAAAAGAGTTATAATAGAAAAATACAAATCCCCTAACCTTGCTGTTGATTTTATAATTAAAAAATTGCAAAATACTACGAATTCAGATAATGTGGATAGACATATTTAAACAAAATAATATAAACTAACGATTATGGTATTAAGGTATAGTATTGTTTTGATATTTTTTTCTGTTATATGAGAGTCATACATAAATTCGTGTTATTTTGCATGTAGAACTAAATTTTATTATTTGGAATTGTGTTATGCTATTTGCCGTAATGGTAAATTTAAATTAATTCTTATTTTCTTATTATAACTATATTTGTGATATTGAGGTGGGATAAGAAACATATTACTTCACTGCCCATGAAGTTTAATATTGTATATATTATGGACCTCTTTGAGCATTTTTTTAAAATCAATAAATAGTTATTAGCAAAAATTAATTTATATTGTCAAAAGTATATTATTATACTAAAAATGAGTTCTACTAATGCCACTAACATTAATCCTAAAGATTGTGTTTATGGTTGTAATACTCGGATATATTGGAATACTTTAATTAGTGAATATTGGGAGGTTTTTACAAAGAAGAAACACATTTGTCCTAATAGATCTAGTAATAATAATAAACATGTTACAGCAGCACAAACTAATGATATTACTACACCAAAGCCAATACCACACAATAATAATTATAACAACAACTACAATTACAAGAAATCATGGTCTTCAAAGTTTAATAATAAAAAATCGATGGTGGATAACTCTTTAGAAATATTACAAGGCACCTCAACCGATACAATAAGAAAACAATATGAGGCATTAGCTGATTTGATAAAAGAGTATAATGGTAAAACTCATGGTTCTCAGTCTCATATTCTTGCAAATAACTCTATACAATTAATTGTATATTATGAAGTTCCGGAGGGAATGAGGGAAGAAATAAAAAGAAAGTTTGAGGACTTTACCAAAAATGAAATAAAAATTATCAATCATCATCAATAAGGAGATTTAGTCACAATAAAAGAAAACGGATTTATTAATTTGTGATTCTTTGCTGTCTTATACAATAAATTGTTTAAATGAATAATCAATTGAAGCCACCTAAGAAAGTTAAGGAAAAAGATTTAGGCACCTTGTTTATTATTTATGTTACTTCCAATTGAGAGATAGATCAAACTTGAAGATATATTTTATTCTTTATACCCTATTTTAATGTCTTTATTTAAGAAATAATTCCAAAGTAGTATATATATATTTGTTCAAAAAGTAATAGTACCATTAGAGAATTAATTTAAGCCTATGAATCTTCAGAAAGAATGTTTTATACAAGACCAAGTTCACTGAATTTTGTAAATATTAGATCTCTTGTATGATTACTTGCAAACATCTATATTTTGATTCCATCAATTTTCTTATCATTTCTTTGTTTTCATACTATTGTTATCCAAAAAATCACTACTACTTTTCAAATCATTCACTGCTGGCTTGACAGTACAAGAATCTGATGATATTTACGATAAATAGATAGTAAAAAGATATCATAAACATGAACAAAAACATCTATCAAAAAGAAAGAATAGAGAACGAGATGTGGTTGCAGGAAGGCCTTTCAAACTACGTGTTAAAAACATGTTTCCGATGCTGCTTGTTTATTACCACCTTTGCACAATCCACACTCTAAATGGCTTTTTATTTGATTTGGATCAAGAGCAACGTCTGCAGAGATATACAAAAGATAGAGCCACCTATCAGAAACTTTTTACCGATACCTCAAAATTATTTAATATAACAAAAAGTTTAAATATCCACAATAGATTGAACAATTTCATGGTTTTCTTGATTTTATAATTGTACATAGAACAATCGATACAATCAGGATCAGTAGATAAGAATGGCAGAAAGATGTTCTCTATTCAGAAAAAAAAAGGCATATACGGTAAAGACACATATTGTGGCTAATAATCGTGGTATTATCATCCTAAAGTAAGTTATAAGAAAGGAAGAAGAGGCATGACTATATATTGAGTATATAAAGGGATTATCCTCTGATCCCAAAACAAGTTGTTAATGTAGTTGATTTAGGATTTCTTGGTATAGAAAAGTATTTCCAAAACAACTCTCATCCACACAACCTATAATAAAAAGAAAAGAAATCAAGAACTTTCACAAGAAGAAGAAGAAGAAGAAATAGAATATAACAAAAACCATTCTAAAAAAAAGAAGTGATTGAGCATGCTATATGTGCATTTGAAAAATACAGGATAATTGCAGATGTATTTAAAAACAAAGTGATGAGAAAATATAACAAGGCTCAGACATAGTAACAGGTTTGGTAAATTATAGAATATTAAATCATAACTAGGCCAGAACCAAATACAAAATCAATGATTGAATGGTGTTGTGGGTAGTTTCTAATTATGCAAGAGATCTAATGGATATGTAACTCAATTGGGCTCTGTTAACATGAAAAACTTTACTTTAAACATCGAATTTGTATTGATTTTACAAAATTTTTTATCTGATTTTCAATTCAGATTAACATAAATTATTGAAAAATATAAGATAAAATATAGCTGATGAATTAAAAACGGTTTATAAAATCGTTAAGTTAAAAGAGCCCTCAGTTCAAAGTGGGCTCATACAATTAGTTATGGGTTCTATAGAGTCAAAATTCACAAAGAAATAATTGTAAAATAGGATAAAACAGCATTGTAAGTTATGGAGAAAGATGTCTAAACAAACGGTATTTTCTTTTTTAAATGGGGTTTTTGAATATACATGTGCTGCCAATTTCCAGAAAAATCATAAAATAGAAGCTATGAAAGTATCATTGTACAACTTGTTTAGAGGAATAGCATAAATCCAATAAAAATAATCTACAGATAACAAGTTATGATCATAACACCTTTTCTCAATTCGTAATCGAATTTATCTTTTTATTTATAAAATATAATAATATCTCCATCATATAATATTAGAATGAAGAATTTACAAATCATTTTAATTGCTTCATTAATTTTTTCAACTACAATGTTGTTTGCATTTAATATAAGCACAACTATAGCAGATCCACCGTCAGTTGTCCCTCAACAATTTATTAATGGACCGCTTTCGGGCCTATCTCAAAATGCAAGCGGGAAAGTTGATTGGGTCATAACTGGAAATTGGAAATCCAATTTATTAAGTAACACAAATAGACAAAACTCGAATGTTTTTGATGCTACAATTGAAATGATAAAACCGGATGGTACAGGCCGACATACTCATACTCTTACTAATTTTACAGTGATTAATATCTCCTATCCAAATAGTAATACAATAATGTATAACGGTGTTTCTACAGTAACTATGAAAGGGGGGCCAATCATGAATGTTCCAACTACTTTATTGTTATCTAATAATAATATAATAAGTATAATGTTTGATCCAAATAGCGTACAACATCATTTTGGAGATACCCCTTTTTATGGCATTATAGCCAACAATAATGGATCGACAAATGGACCAAGTGGATCATCGAATGGATTACAAAATGGATCAATCGGTGGACTATTGCATGGATCAATTAATCAATTACAAAATGGATTACAAAATGGATCAATCGGTGGACTATTGCATGGATCAATTAATCAATTACAAAATGGATTACAAAATGGACCAATCGGTGGACTATTGCATGGGCTACTGCATTGACCAATCAAGAAAAGCATGCTTTAATATATTAGTGATAGTTTAGATGTTTCTCTGTATTAACTACTTATATGTAGTTGTCTGTCTTAAAGCAGTCAGTAAAATATAAACAAAATCTATGCAACAACATAATCCATATCTTATTTTAAAGTAACGGAATCCACTAATTGGCATAGTATTTTTGACCATGCGATTTAATAGCAAGCATTATTCCAATTATCTATGTCAACAGTATCATGTAGAGAAGTAGGCATGAATAGTGACTACGTATGCAAAGGAGAAACTGAAGCAGAGATAATGGAAAATGCAAAAAAGCATGCAGTATAAGATCATCATTTCAAAGCAGAAGAAATATTGACTACTGAAATGCAAGATAAAATAAAATCATATATAAGATCCTAGTTTTCAAAACATCAACTTTTTTTAATAAAAAATTTTTTATTGCTAATCATCCAGTTATTTAACAATCGTATAATATATTAGATCTTGCATAATTAGGAACATTCTATTCGTTTCACTAATGATATTCTACTTTTCTTCTATTGATGCAGGTTCATTATTTCTATAGTTGACTAGACCTACAACTATATCTGACACCTTGTTATATTTTCTTAACTTATTTCTGAATACGTCGTTCATTATCCTGTACTTTTTTAATCTGCAAATGGTATGCTCTCTATCACTATTCGCATTCTAGAATGTTTTTTATTATGCTCTTTTTCTTCTTGTGGCAACTCTTTTTGATTTCTCTTCTTTCTATTTGGTAAGACAGATAGTAGTTGTTATGGGAAATCCTTTTCTACTCCACCAAGGTATCCAAGATCAAATATATTTAGAACTTCTTTTGGAATGATTGGATGGTTCTTTTGGCTCTGTAAAGTTAAGCAAAAAACTATAGATTTCCTTTTTGTTTATTCTTTATGTTATACCAGATAAGAAAGAGAACGAATTCAGAAGATATAGTTTATTCTTTGCATCTTTATTTT
>JAICXY010000103.1 GCA_025934495.1 Candidatus Nitrosocosmicus sp. | reverse complement strand
TATAATCAAAAAGTTCTAGATTGGAATGTGTTTGTAATAACTTTTTTTATTTCTTATCGCAATTTCATTATTAAAATAAAAGATATTGGCACATTCCTCTTAATAATAACCATATCTTTTATTTTTCACCAAACGGTTTTTTACAACCAATTAATCAGGGCATAACAAACGGAGACTTGACAGAGCCCTATCTTATATTCAATTATATTATTTCTGACTTCACAAAATCTTTTGTTACTATATACCAAATCCAATTTATTATGATTCACTCAAAAATGCACATTTATAGAATACAAGTTCGTATAAGCTAATGATAAGGCTAAAAAAATAGATACTCCTATGTTAGAAATGTCAAATATATTAATACTACAAATGACACATCCGTATTGGAAGGAAAGGCTTCATCTAAGAAATATGGAACAGATTAAATACGATAAATAATGGTTAACATATACAAAATGTAAATATTGAATAAAATTGTAATAACAGTAAATTATCCCAATAATATAACTTTATATGTTATACCAAGATATTACGTCAATATGGCATTAAAATATCCTGCACCTTTAAATGAAAATGAATGGAAATCTTTAATGAAACAACTAAATGAAGAGCCAGATAAAAATAGGGTCAAGATGCTAAAAGATGCTGTAGAAAATGGAAAAAAAATAAAAGAATATCTATAATTTATCCACTATTTGGCCTTATAAAGATATAGATAAATTGTTTTCTAAAGATGTAAAGGTTTATTCTTTAAGAGAAGCAAAGGAAAACTCGATTGATCTCAAACATTTTCTATGTGAGAAGGAAGAATTTACTGATCATTTTCTTAATGTTCTTCCAAACGATGATTCTCAGGGATTAGGTAAGGCATTTTTATTTATACATAATGAAAAGGTTATAGGATATTTAGTATTGGCAATGAGTCAGCTTAATAAAAGATGGTACGATGGATTTAATCAAAGTATTAAGACTGTGGAATATATCCCTGCACTACTCATTGGAAAGATGGCAAGGCATTTTGAGTATAAAGGAAAAGGTGTAGGTACAATAATGAGAGATTATGCATTGAATAAAGCATTAAATTTATCGGAGCAAATCGGTTGTAGATTATTGGTATTAGAGGCTGTAGAAGATAAAATAGATTTATACCTTAAATGGGGTTTTTCACCAATAGATATAGAATTTAGAAATACCATGTTCATTGATCTATTAACAATAAAAAATACAAAAGTATAAGTTATAATATTCTACCAAACGATTTTTTACAGATAAATTATAACTCACCAGACCAAGAGTTGACAGAGCCGTATATAATATACTTTATAAAATATTCCGTAGTTTGTGCATCATAAAAATGAAGATTATGATAACTTTGTAAAACACCTAATTATGAATGGACAATAATATAAACATCCGGCACTGGTGCAATTAGAACTATCAATATTACAGAGCCAGCAAGTCTATCAAATCAGGGCGGAATTATCACATTGCTTGATGATTGTGGGTTAAAGGTAGATGGTGTATCATATACTCGTTCTCAAGCTCGCCATTCGGGTTGGACTTTAACATTTTAGAGTTATTATGACTGTAAAGTTAAGGAAAAAGCTATAGTTTTATTTTGCTTATTTATGGTCTATCAAGTCAGATATGAAAAAGAACAGAGCCTGCTGAGAATGTAGCATTTTCTTTACGCCTTTATTTCAGTGATCTTTCGTTAAGAAATACTTCCAATTCATATATTGATTAATTCAAAGAAGTCATGCCAGAATAAGAAAGGATTGTATTCAAAAATGCAAACCTGAAAAAACATTCTCAAAGAAGACTATTTCAGAATATTCTTGTATACAAAAAGATGAAACTGTAATTAAAGATGGATCAGAATACATTTGGCTCTGCATAGCAATAGAACCAAAAGATAAAGAAATTCTTTCAATCCGTATATCAAACGAATGAAATGTGTTTGTTCCAAAGCATTTTCTATATGATATTGAATCCAAAATGTAGTCAAATTTGTTACTGGTCTCATTGGGATAAAACCATTAAGTATAGATGAATACTTGATGTAATTTGTTTTACATAACTTTTTGTTGTTGTTGTATGGCTAATGGAAGACTGAAGGAAAAAGTTGCACCACTTTTGTCATTCCCATTGTTCTTTGCCCATATTCTACCACCATGAGCTTCTACAATATTTTTAGATATGAAAAGTCCCAATCCTGTCCCTTTAAAGGAATTTGATGCGAATTTTGTAAATAGTCTTGGCATTATTTCAGAATCTATTCCTTTACCGTTATCTTTGATGCTTATGCTTATTCCATCTATGAAATTATCCGAACTTTGATTTTCCTTGCTGATTATTTTAGTTTTTTCTACATTAATTGATATTAGACCATTTCCATCTTCCATTGTTATAAACTTTATAGAGTTATCTATTAAATTTGAGATGACTTGAATTATCCTGTTTCTATCTGCAAAAACAATAATTGTATTTGAATCGATATTCTTAAAGTGCATTTCAAATTTTATTTTCTTGTTATCTTCAACACCCTGCTCAAATTCTTTTATTAGAGATTGTAATAGATCTACAATGTCAAAAGCTTTTTTGTCTAAATTTAATTTGTCTCCTTCTATTTTTGTTACATCTAAAATGTCTTCTGTTAACTCCTTTAATCTCTTTGCATTTTTAATTACGATCTCTAGTATCTCTTTTTGTCCTTTATCTTTGGTTTTATCTTTAAGAAGTTGCGATAAACTAATAATAGGTTGCAATGGTGTCCGTAGCTCATGGGCGGCAGCATTTATAAACTCCTTTTGCATTCGATCATTGTTTTTTAATTTCTCGTTTGACTCTTTTATCTTCTCATATAATTCTGATTGTCTCCACAAATTTTCGAAAATTGCAACATATGATAATACTCCTGCCTTACTGGTTGAATGTGTGCTCTGACCTATAGCTTGTGCAAAAGAATCTTTTGTATCGTCTTTAAGTTCCATTACCAGAAAGTGTTTCCTATCTATTATGACAATAGTAGCTTTGGTGTTGGACATTTTTTCAATGAACCTAATTTTGATATCGCTATTAAAAAAACAATCCATATCCAACTTTAAGTTTTTTTTATCAATCTTATTCTCTCTTTCTTCTTCTTCTTCATCAGCATCTTCAACTAAACGGTTTATCGATTCTTCAACTAATTCATTACTAGGTGTTAATATTCTTACTTTGGCTTTTCTATCTCTTGATACCAGTTTTGCCAAATATAGTGGTTTAAGTTGGCGGATAAAAGCCTTTGGTGTTGGAAATATGAAAAAGATTTCACTTTGAGCTGATTTAATAAGATCTAAATACAACTCCCAGACTCTATTAGAATGTCTTATGACCTCGATATCGTAATCCATGCCCTCTTCAATATCTTTAATTCTCTCTTTAGCATCAATTCCGTATTTATCCCATAAATCATTAAAAAATAATGTGAACTGTGTTACATATGCTGGTTCATTGCTAACTAGTAGTCTGCTCATAAACTTACCCTCTTCCATAGATCCTAACGTTGTTTGAATACTATTGCTGTTAAAAGAAAAATTCATTGACGGCAGATTTTTTATATGTCTTACCTGTATTCCTGCATCTAAAAACTCTTTTACTATGTCAATACTTTTTTTATTATTTTCTATAAAGGTTAACCATTTAATTCCATTACCTTCGCCTCTCTTTTGCTTTTCAATAATTTCTTTATATAAATTAAAGAAATTGTTATAGATTATTTGCATTCCACCGATAGAAGAGCAAACATATCTCTCCTTTGATTTTTTAATTATATCTAGAAAACGGTTGTATATTTCGTCGGGGTCATCCAATACTTTGGTTTGGATTGGCTCTATCCCTTCTTCAATTTCTTTAATTTTGTCCATTGCTGGAATTGCTTTGTTCCATAGATTTTCAAACATGTATTGTTGTGCTACTACAAACCCATTCACACTAGTTAGAATGGCTTGAGATATTGGATCTGATTCGCGTGAGACACCATGAAGTAGCACTTGTTTTTCATCAGCTATTCCAAAATTAGTTCTAACTCCATCCAGATGGCGAAGCTCGCCTACTTCCATGAGCTTCTTACAATAATATATATTGTCTAATGTAACTTCTGTAATAGCTCTTATTTTTATTCCCTTTTTTTTAAGTGAAACTAAACCATTCCATATTGGTTGGTATAGAACATGGACGGCTGGACCATCTTTGTCAAGAGAACCATCCATGCTTTTCTTTGTCCATGAAAAAGTCTCTAATGTCTTTTTGATAATGATGTCATTACCATGCAGCACTTCTGTTTTTTCAGTTAGTGGATATTCATCATTAGCAAAAGGCATCAGGATTATACAATATCGATATACTCCTCTATATAAGCAAAACAATAAAACTCGACTGTGAAATTTATCATTGATAATTAATGGTGCTTAAAAAGGATAAAACGTCAGTTTGGTGCCTCCTTTTTTTTATATAGATATTATTATCTTTTGAGTCTGTGATGTATCTATTACTAAACCCTTTGGCTTAGAACCTCATACAATCGTTATATTGATTAAAAATTAAAACCAAATATGAGATACGAGATCAAATCAAAACTTTTGTCCTATTTAGTATTAATTATCTAAATCAAATTATATTCCTTGCAAACAATATTTCATTTGAAAAGAAATATTATACTTCATTTTCTATGATTAGTCATCAAATACAAAAAATAAAAACCTCCGAGAACCAATACCGCCCTCTTGAACAACTAATCTGAAAAAACCTAATACCACTAGATTAAAAATAAAAATATGATTAAAAGGAGTATTAACTAGTTGTTGTTGCTTCCAACTCCTTTATTTTCTCCTTTACTCCTTGTGCCTCTCTTTCAAGTTCCTGATTATATTCTTTTAGTAATTGAACTTTCTCTTCTTTTGTGAGAAAACTCCTTCCCTTGTAACTGTATCCGCCGATACCACATCCACAGCCCATTTATCCTATCACCTCCTTATCCAAAACATTGGACATCCGATATAATATATCAACATGGATGTATTTATATATATCGTATATCCAATATATTCATAGTGAGATAATACAGCAATGCATGGAAATGAAAAAGACTGCTGCGATATGAGGGGTATGCTAGGATTTCTTATTCTTTTCCTACTGTCAAAAAAACCAATGCATGGCCAGGAGTTGGCCACTGAAATCGCCAAAAGAAAGGAAGAAAAAAAATTGAGCCCTGGAACAATATATCCTGCACTAAAAAGTCTTAGAGATATGGGCTTTATCTCGGAAGAAAAGGAAGGCAAGACAATCGTATATAGCCTAACAGCCCGTGGAGATAATGCTTTGAAAATAGCAAAAAGAAAATTTGTCAAGACTTTTTTCGGCGTGTTTCAGGATTGAGGATAAAATAATCCCGGGTATTATTCATTTTAATATACTATTGTTGACGTATTAATTGGCTATGGCAAAAAAATTATTAAAAATATTTTGAAAATAGATTAACAATTGGAATTTGTTTTTTTAGAATATGTATAATAATTATTATATTTGATATTATTTGAACCATTTACCTACCTTGTTCAAACCCTCTAAGTTTTAGCTAAAATGTGATTGAACCCTGTTAAGATTAAGGCTCCTTTCTGGAGATATTAAAAAACTATATTGTATCATAAATGTAACAATCTTCGATACCATTATTTTTAATATTTTAAATGTAAAAATATGATTAATTATTTTCAAAGGAAAATACATATAAATTGTGTAATTTTTTAATTTGTCTTCAATATCATGGCCGATAAAGAGGATGTAAAGAAATTCATTTCAAAAATAAATCCTTTTGTAGAAAAGATGGCGAATGCCTTATTTTATTTAGATAAATACAAACAAGCTATAACATATTATGATAAAATTCAATATTATAATGACTAATCATTTTATATACTCTCTCAATATAATAAAGGAATTTGTTTAATGAATTTGGCTGATTTGATACAGCAATAGATTGCTTTAAGGCTATAAGAACTAGATTTGACAACAAGTTATTAAATTCTCAAATTGAAATTTGTTTAGACAATCTCAGAAATCAGATTAAATATATAGAAACAGAAATCTTTAATCTTCGATTAAAAAAAATAAAATAGATGTATTTTTAGAAAAAGAAATTGATGGATTAGAATAAAATTAAATGTATTATAATCTATATCAATTTTAATTGATGTTATGAATCATGCTAAACTAATTATTGTTAGTCCTTAATTAAAAAAATGAATGTCAAAGAGCAATATTATATCCGACTTATGCGATTACTTTTATGATTTTGTAGATCCGTTCATTAAAGAATATTTAAAAGATATTTCTCAAAATCGCATAATTGTTAAAACCAAAAGTGGTTCCTTTGAAGAGTATAAGAATGATTTTGATGAATACGATTTCAGAAAAAAAATGATGGAAAATGCATTTAATTCACAAAATTTTAAAAAGTTTTATGACAAAATTACAAAAGATTATGGAATAAAAAATAAAGAAATTCGTTTGTTTGATACTTTATTCATTGTTAATATCACAGAAGATCTTAAACATGCTCTTTCTTAATGTCTAATGCTTTCCTCTTTTGATCCTGAAAATTATGCAGAAATAATACGCTCGGATCGCTTTCCGTTTGCCTCTCATTTAAAACAATTATATCATATGACTCTAGATAGTCAACACGAGGTTGAAATTGTAGTAAAAACTGAGAAGATAGTTACAAATGTTAATTATATTGCTTTGAATAAAGAAAAAATTTCAATTGAAATACTAAATGATGGCTCCTATTCTAAAGTTAAATTCAAGGCTATAGATAACATGAAAGATAAACAATTAAATCCTTTGAGGATAGTAAAATTTTTTTTTTGCATTAATATCCATTTTAAAAGATAACATAAACTATGAAGTTTTGGATATCCATTATCCTTGTGGATGTTCTAACGTTATAAAATTTGAACATGACCCTTCTAATTTAAATTTTGATTCATTGTCTTTTTATATGGACAATAGCGAAATACAAAAAATAAATGAATTTTTAAATGCGATATACAAAGATGACATTAATCAGATTCACTTTGCTATTGAGAAATACATGTCTTCAACAGAAAGAAAATCTCCTTATGATAAAATTTTAGATTTTGTTATCGCACAAGAAATTCTACTTGGGAAAGGTGATGGTGTAGATTCGATTAAATATAAAATTTGTAATAGATTGATTAATTGTCTGACTAATGATTATAATCAAAGAATGTTAATTTATAAAAAATTTAGCATATTATACGATATTCGAAGCATAATTGTTCACAATACATTAAAGAAAAAGATAAACAAAATTTTGATATTTGTATTAAGAACTTAAATAACTATAACAATATTGTTAAAATCGTTTTTAGATTATTTATTGATCAAGTAAATATATCAAAGAATCATGATAATATCCTTGAAATGTTGGATTTTGATATCAAAAAGATACCCCAAAAGGATTTATCCTATTTCCAATGGGTTGAATGAATTTTCAAAAAGCATATGTTAAGAATTACTTCACTGTTATATTTGGTTATTGCTATATTATAATATATCTAATATATTGAGTATGCTTTCTATTTTCAAAATCTTTTAATTACGCATTTTTGTAATAAAGATTGGAATCTATTATAAAGAACCGATATTAGCATTAGCCCCATTGGTATAGAACCACACTAAGTCGTTATTTTGCATCAAAAACTTTAGGTAACGGTAATAATGCAAGAAACTGTAGCAACAACTTGAGCAGTCTTAAGAGTTATGTAAACAAATAGATACTTTCTTCGTGTAAACTGATCATGCGTATTTAGAACATAATACATTTAGCTTACTTTTCTATAATTTATTATTATGAGGTATACTTTCCTCAGAATGCTTACAGATAAAGAAAAAGATATTCTTTATCAGTTGATGCTTGACGATAAAGAATCTGGATATAGAGCCAAGATTATCCTACTCAAATCCAATGGATACACAGTTCCTGAAATAAGACGAGCAACTAACCATCATGATAGCAATATCCGAAAGTGGATACATCGTTTTAATGAGAGGGGGCTAGATGGAATAGTCTCAAAAATACATGAGCACAAGCCAATCAAAATAACCCATGATATCGAAAAAAAGATTATTGAAATAATAACCAAAAATCCAAGAACTGATTATGGACTATCATTCTCAACATGGTCATTACGTGTACTGGCTGGTTTTATCTTCAAGGATGTACACCTTGTGGATAGCATAAGCCACACCGAGATTAGAAACATTCTCCTGAAGCATGGTGTCAAATGGAGACAGTCAAAGATAACCTTGGGAAATAGCCAGGACCCAGAATACCATTTGAAAAAAAGAGGATTGAAGAATTAAGGTACGGTAGTAACCTGGCCACTGACTCCATCCTTCTCTATGAAGATGAGAAGGGACCTATAGTAGCAAAAACATATGGTGGTACCTCATGGTCTTTTGTACAATCCAATGTATCCAAGGCTCAAAAGATAAACGGGTTACTAAATGTGTTTGGTGTTTATGACCATACTAATAATCAGATGTGGACACATGGTTATAAAAGGAAAACAGGAAAACAGTTTTTAGATTTTATAAATAGAGTAGACCAAAAGTATGACGATAATATAAAACAGATATTTCTGGTACTGGATAATGCATCTATACACAAATCGAACAAGGTGAAACAAACTATAGCAAAATGCCATCCAAGAATACATCTAGTATTTCTACCGACTAGATCTCCGGAACTCAACTTAATTGAAGTTAGATGGATGTGGTTACACAGGCAAGCAATTAGCAGCTCTACCTTTCAAAATGAACACGATATAGGTAAAGCAGTATCAGACTGGACCATAAATTATAATAAAAAACATGTAGGCAAAATGAGTATAAACAGTTTACATAAAGAAAGTATCTATTTGTTTACATAACTCTTAAGGAAATGTGGAAGTATATAATTACACAGCTATGAATATCACTCGTATTTTTCTTTTGAATAGTTTCATAGCAAATATGTTTGAGATTTAACAATGCTTTTTTATTTTTATTTCAGTATTACTTTTGATCTGATTATTCACTATTCTTTCAAACAAAATACTAAGTTTAAATTTATCAATACTCTTTTGAATGCCTATGGCACAAAAATGTGAACACTTTGACAGTGTAAAAGATAATGGTATTTCCCAAAGAACAAAGGGATGTGAAGAATGTGAAAAGGAAGGAACAAATTGGGTTGCTATACGCATGTGCCTTACCTGTGGACATGTAGGCTGTTGCGATTCCTCAGAAGGACTTCATGCAAGAAAACATTTTGAACAAACAAACCATCCAATGATGATAGAATTACCTAGAAAATCATGGAAATGGTGTTATGTCCATGATCAATATAACTAAGATGTAACATCCGTTTTTACTCTACTCCAATATTTCAATTCATATAAGATCTGCAAGCATGTAAAGCAATTTTTTGGGCAATATTTTATATTGTATTCTATAACAAATTACAGATTATGTCGTAGTATAATTCTATAATAAAATGATAAACCGTTTTCTTTAATGATTATGATGATGTAAAACTTTTATTTCAGTTCTTTGAGTAAAATTTTCAAACGTTCTTTTTATCTCTTCTCTCATTCCTTCAGGAACTTCATAATACACAATTATTTGTATAGAATTATCTGCGAGAATATGAGATTGAGAGCCATGTGTTTTACCATTGTATTCTTTTATTAGATCAGATAATATTTCATATTGTTTTCTTATTGTATCAACTGATCCTTGCAATATTTCTAAAGAGTTATCCATCGGTTGTTTGTTGTTAGTATTTGAATTCCATGATTTTTTGTAATTGAAATTATTGTTATTATTGTTGTTATAATTGTTCTTGTAATATTTTGTTGGTTTTGATGGAGAGTTATTATTATTACCAGGTATTGCTACGACAGATTTATTATTATTAGTTGACCTATTTGGGCAAATATGTTTCTTCTTTGTTGATACCTCCCAGTATTCACCGGCTAAAGTATTCCAGTATATCCTTGTCTTACAATCATAAACACAGTCTTTAGGATTAATAATGGAAGTATCTGGAAGGCTCAATTCTTATTATATATATTACTTTTGGCATATAAGTTAATTTATACTAGTATTTGTTTATTTATACAACTTAACAGAAAATTAAAACATATCTAATATTGATTTCTATGATTAATAACATATTTAATTTTACCATCGTGTTCTAAATGTTAATGTAGCATGGAAATATATCATGCAGTAATTGAACCCATTTACCTACCCAAATCAAACCCCCTAAGTTAGATCTAAAAGTGATTGAACCCTTGTTGGGATTAGGCCCCCATTTCAAAAGATAAACAAAATTCTAAATCTATTATTTTTCATATTTTAAAAGGTTTTTCTGAAGTAGGTCGTAATGTAACTCAGTTATTTTTTCTTTCGAGTATGCATCATCAATTTCATCTTTTATAGATCGTATTTGGTTTTCTTTATCTTCTTCCTGCAAATCATCAAGACCATCTATTTTTTTTCTTTATATTTCCGAATATATAATTGAAATTTCTTTTTTTAGCTCATTAAATTATTCATTATTTGTTTTTCCATTGCCATATGCATCTATAATATTGCTTTTTATTTCCTTTATCTTGATCTCTTTATGATATTCAGATAACTTGTCTAAGGAATCAAGTTTATTTTTAAAATTTCGTAATGGTCAAATAAAAGTGATTAGATTTTAAAGAACAAATATCAATATGCCTATAGAAATTTATACCATCGCTATTTAATCCAATGCTCAAATTTGGATGTTTAAAGTAAAGTAGTGTCCATTGGTCAGAATATTTTGAGATTGGCAGTAGCTTGTTCTGTATGATGGATATCTTATAATCTAGATTGTGAATCAAAGAATATGAGTTTGGATGGTGATAAAGTAATGCTGATTTTTTTAGTAAGAACTGACATAAAAATGAGTAAAGGACAAATTGCAGGTAGAGTGGCAGATGTTACTCAATATGTTATATAGGAATGCATACAGAGAAAATACATTACCTATACAACGTGGAAGAAATTCCATGCATCTCAAAAAATCGTCTTAAAAGTAGGTTCGCTCAGAGAATTTTATGAGTTGCATTCAAAACTAATCGAGTTATCTCATGAACTAAGTTTTCCAATCAAGATTGTAAAAGGTGATCATAAAATAAAAATAGTTGAAAATGTTCCAACGGTCTTAGCATTTGGACTAATAAAAAGGAACAAAGTTGAAAATTTAGTTGCTGATTTAAAGCTGTTATAAATAACCACGAAAAGACTAGATATTAAATTCCATACTCTTCCTGCTTAATTCGAGTCTACATTCTAATTTTATTATGACCCACTCTATTTGTAGGGCTCTGTTAACTTAAGAAAAAGCTATAGCTAAAAACTTGTTATAACATATATTGAAATATCAAAGACAAAGAACCAAGCCAAAAGATATAGCTTATTCTCTATATCTTTACTTTCTAGGTCTCTCTTATAGAAGCACC
>JAICXY010000130.1 GCA_025934495.1 Candidatus Nitrosocosmicus sp. | reverse complement strand
TTCTCTTGTAAAATAATTGTGTTTGTTTAGATATCATAGCATCTTTAGCTTGCTATCCCTAACCATGACAATCAAACAGCAGCAAGTGGACGTATATCCATAATTAAAATCATGGTAGAGCGATTACAAATATTTTACAATTGGATGTACCTTTGTGTCTCTACACAGCTGTTAACTTTAGTAAAATTATTTATTTTATTATAAACGTCGATTAATTATGATTAGACAAATTATTTATTGATTTTTCTCTAATTTATGTTTATATAATGCATTATTGAAAAAAAGGCGGGTCAATGAGTTAAAACAGTTGATAAAATTGTGAAGTTAACAGTTGTGTAAAAAATACTGCATGTTTTTGTAAACTAATACTGCCTGTTTTTGTAAACTAATACTGCCTGTTTTCAATAACAAAAATATTGTTGTATTTTTTAATATATTCTCAAATTTTTAAAGATAAACAAATCTAAACAAGCACATTTTCTTTACATTAAAGATCATTTAATTATTTATACAACTATTAACAAAGCCATCAAATATAATAAATCAGCAGATTGAAAGTGAATATATTATTGTAAATACAAATTCTTTTTATATTCATTCGTAATTAATATATTTATAGATGCCTTTTGCAAAAAATGCCGATACCATTGATCTTCTTAATCTTCCATCAGTCAGAGATTATTTTGAAAATACAAATATCATGAACAAATCTACTGCAGAAGAATATCTTTATAGATTAAGAATTTTCAATACATTTTTACACAAAGATTATGACGGCTTGACAATAGAGGTCCTTTTAGAAAAAATTAGGGATGGAACAATAGATATTTACAGCATCTTAAGCAGATATAGTGCAAATCAAAAAAACTGTAACCTTTCTTCAACTACAATAAAACATAGAGTTGTAACTGTCAAGAACTTTTTTGAATATCATGATATAGAAGTTAGTCCTAGGAAATTCAAATTAAAAGTAAGACTACCAAAGGTGGTAAGAAAAAATAAAGAGGCTTTATCAAAAGAGGATGTTATTAATATTCTAAATAATTGTTCTGATATTAAACTTAAAACATATGTGATGATTCTTGCAGCAACTGGAATGCGTGCTACTGAGGCATTACACATTCGTATCAAGGATATAGATTTTGAAAAACATCCAGCTGAACTTTATATTAGAGGAGAAAATACTAAAACGAAAACAGACAGAGCAATATATTTAACAGAAGAAGTAACAAATCAGCTAAATGCCTGGATAAAATACAAATACAGAACCAGAAGAGTTTGTCATCAGATTACAGAAGATGAGAATAAAGAAAATACAAATAAAAAGACAATAAATGAATATAGGACCCCTGCTATAAGAAAAACTGATCTTTTATTTGCTTCTTCAACTAATAATGATAGCTTTAAAGATCCCAATCCTTATTCATTATATACTGATTTGGCAAGATCTTTTGCTAAAACGTTGGATCGTATGGGCAAGGGAGAAAGAGAAGATAATAATGAAAGTCGTAGACAGATAACACTTCATTCTTTTAGACGATTTGTAAAATCCACAATTTCTGATTTAGGGTATGCAGATTATTCAGAGTGGTTTATTGGGCATTCTTGTTCCACTTATTATAGAAAAAAGGACTCTGAAAAGGCAGAAATATTCCGCAAAATTGAACCTTATCTTACATTCTTAAATGTTTACGAGTTAGAAAGACAGGGTGCAGATATACAAACAAAGATAGAAGAGTTAGAACTAATAAATCAGTCTTATAGAGAAAGAGAGAAATCCAAAGATGATTCTATAGCAATGCTGGCAGATCAATTGATGACCTTGACAGAAAGACTGAAAGAGTTAGAAAGAAAGCAGTCTCAGCAGCAGATTCCATATATTTAAAAATTAACATAAGTATTTTAGTGAAATACGATTGTGTTATCAATCAATTTAAAATCTCTACATTAAAGAAATAGGTGATAGATCATATCTGACATATATGGCATACATGACATACCTTTTTCCAATTTCAAATTATCTATATGGATTACCCCATTTTACAGAATTTTTAATTATTATCGTTGTCATATACATCAGATATGTCAGATAGGAAACTTAATGAAATAATTATATCCATCAAGATAACTACCTTTTTGACCAAAATATAAAATGAATCGAGTCCGAGCCCAAGGTGTTTGATATCGATGTCGGTTCTAAATATTAGAATTTTTATAATGCTAAAAATACATATTGTAAGTTATAATTACTTGGTGATGTAATATTATTCAAATAAAAACCTTATCGTGGTTGAAAATTATGTTATATTTTCTGTTATTACCTTACCACAGAAAGGGCAATAACTTATTCTATTATAATTATGAGGAATGGAATTTGAAGATACATTTTCTGTTCCATCATGTTCTATGACTTTAATCCAGTATAAATTTGTTGAAGTTGATTTATTTATTGTTCTATCTGAAATCATATTATCCATTCCTTGGCAACAAACATTTATCCTTGTTGTAGACATTCTTCAAATTGTATATAGACGACAAATGAATTTAAACAATTTGATAAATGTTTAGGTTAAAGGAAAAAATTGATTGATTAAAATAATATTTGATATTTATATTTTGAAATAACTTTATTTGCTTTGTCATTATAATTTACAAAAATTAATGGATTAGAAACAGTAATAATGCATAAAAATTAAATTCATTTTTCGATCATATCTATAGTTAGTTTATTACCATCGACTTCATATCTATTATTATTATAATTCAAAGGATACTTGACAAAGTAACTAGATATTATGAATTTTGAATCTACATCATTTATATAATACGAAAAGATTACTATTGGCAAAAGAAGAGATTTTCCAAATTCATTTTCTTTAGCAAACGTAATTGTCTTGTTCAAAGTTTCTTTAAAATTACTTTCATTTCTATCATACTTGGCTATACCCATACCCAACGAAGTAGATACTATATGCAAAATTACAAGGTCCAAGTTTCCCTTCAGTAATGAGTCATTTAAATGATCTTTGGCCTTTTTCCTAATTAATGTCTCAAGTAATTCTTTCTCCAAAGAATCTTCTACTTTCGCACCATATCGAAAGTCATCTATTAAAGATTTAATCTCGACATTATTAGAATTTACAATTAAATCACACTTTTTAATCTGTCGAGTAGAAGGAACAAATTCTACATTAAAATCTTTATCCTTAATCAAAGAGCAAATCATAAATTCAGATAAATAACTAACGATATTTTTTAGCCATTCTTGAATATACGCAACAAGATTTTGAACTATTTTTTTCGTGTTTCGGTAATTAATGAAGTATCTTTCAATATATTTACTATTTCAGGTATCTGTTGTAAATCAGGTATTACCAACCCTGTTTGAAAACTGTCTTTTAATTCGCTGAATTTAATATTAAAATTATCAGAATCAATTAATTTTTGACATCTTTTTATCCAATAACATAAAGATAATAATAGTATTATATCTGGGACCTTATTACTCAATTGTATATCATTGTTAACATCCACTAAACCTTGATCTTCTATTATTAGATATTTATAAAGAGTATTAAATAGAAAAAGGGCTCTGTAAAGTTAAGGAAAAAGATATAGCTTCCATCATTGTTTATTATATATAATACAACAAGTTAGAAAAAGAACAAGCGTTGAAGATATCATATATTCTTTACATCTATACTTCAGCGGTCTTTCGTTAAGAAATACGTCTAAAGCCATCTCTCGATTCATTAAAAGGAGCCATACTGCAATAAGAGATTGGATACAAAAGTATAGGCCAGAAAGATTGTTTTTTAAAAGGAAAAGGGTTTCTGAATTTATAATTGATGAAACTCAACTTAAAGTAGGTTCAGGAATCATGTGGTTGTGGGTCGCTATCGAATATAAAACTAAGAACATTCTTGCAATAAGCATATCCAAAGAACGAAATATGTTTGTTGCAATAGAGCGTTTTTTATCTGATATTGTAGATGAATATGACCAGCATCCTGTTTCAACAGATGGCGGCACTTGGTATATTCAAACTTGCAACAAGAGATTGAAATCGAAATAAAGATAGAAAGGGATTCCAAAAATACTTCGATAATCAAGATAGTAAAAAATGACTCCGATGTATCCGGTGAGCACAAAATATCTCCGGAAAATGAAAGTTTGTCTCCGTATTTTGATAGTTTATCTCCGGTTTCAAACAAGTTGTCTCCAGAAGAATATCATGATCTAAGCACAAAATCCGATGATTCCGGAGATACCGGAAATAAATCAGACAATATTGTGGAAAATACAGATGTTAGAGAAATCAATAATTATAATGATAATAATATTCACAAAAACTGTAATTGTCCCTATCCTTCTGATCCAAGAATAAAATATAATCATCCATTTTATTACTGCAAAGAGCATCCAGAATTTGAGAACATCTATTTGAAAGTTATTGAAAACCATCTAATCCTTGCCAAAGACCATAAAAAAGATACTGCAAAATGAGAAACATAAAACAAATAGATTATACAATAATTGTATGTGCGGAAGCATATCCGAACTATAGGAGAATGTGATAGGCCATACTAAACATATGATAATAGTATTTTTTTGTTAAATTTCAATATTCTTTATTTTTATTATATTAAAGGGACAGTTAATTGCTGGCTTTGATTACTACCGTATTATCGGTCATTTCGCATTGCCCATCTGTAATTTTATAATATTCTAATACTTTTTGCATATAGGATTTAAAAAACAAAGACCATTTTCTGCCCATATCAAACTGTATTACTAATGTGATGTAAGCTCCATTAACATTATATTTGTAATTAAAACCTGATGCTTCAAGTCTTGATATAATTCCATCTATGAAGGATGTAAAGGTATTTTCAGAAATTAACATAAATGCAATGTCCTTTAGTCTATGATTGCAATACTGTTCAGCTAGCTGAACTATCTGTTCATCGGAAAGAAGATTTATCATATCCGATACCAATGCCTTATCAAAATAACCAAAGCCAGCTTGTTTTGCAGGTTTATGCCAAATTATATATAATTTTACAATCTGATTGACCAGGGTATTGATGCTCTTTAATTTATGTTCTGCTTCCTGACGCAGCTCATCCAAAATTATCTTTCCCATTCTAAAAGTTATGCTTTCACTTGCATTAGACTTGCCTTTAGAATAGTCTTTTGGTTTAAGCATGAGTTTATACTATAACAGTGATGAGACATTGCACTTAAATAATTGCATGATTCAATATCTCAATTTTCTGTTGCAGTTATTGCAAATAATACTTATTTTTTATATAGATATTGTGGTTATTATATTAATTGAGTTTATTATATACAATAACGATTGGAAAAAAGCCGAATGTCATGATATGTTTGTATTCTATAGTTTATGGCATAACTCATTAAAAGGTGAGAACAAGATGAATATTATAGAATTTGAATCACAAGTTATAGTTGAAGCAAAGCTCTGCGGTTGCATCAACAATAAAAAAAGCGTTTCCTATCATTTTATAGACTGTGTGCATAGTCTATGTCTTGGCAAAAGAGAAATAATTCTTGCACAAATACAGGCTTGCGAGAAACTATTAAAATATATAAAAGATGATGTAGAAATGGATGTAATCAAAAAGGAGATTACAGAGTTAAAGTTGGCATTGGATTTGTTGCATTACTAAAAAGCTCTGATAGAGATACTTTAAATGTCAATTTGGTGGGAAAACTTCTTTATTGCTGTTACTATTTTCTTGACTTTGGTTAATTTGGCCATTGGACATAGTTTTTCAATCGCATCTAATTAAAAATTTTTATTCTATCTAAAACATAAAAGATGAAATATATTTAAATAATTATATCAAAGCCTGTCTAACAAGATTGCAATAATTAAGAGTACTGCTTCAGGTAATGGTTTAAATATCATCAATCTTTTTGTCAAAGGGGCTATTGAAGTAGTTTTTTGGGATATAAATAAATCGTCAGACAGGACAAAGATGCAGTTCATGTGGTTATTGCTTCTGACCTGGAATACAAAGACAATATTTTATTTGTTGTTTGTGACGTTTCTATCAAAGATCCAGTCAAAAACATGATTACAAAAATAGTTGAATCATTTAGGTCATAGATATTTTGATTAATAATGCAAATAATGCAATGATGTAAAACATTGCACTTATAATTACACAAAGCAAAATTTTACAATTTAATTATTTCTATTGCAAACAAGACATTCTCTTTATAAGATTATTTCAATATATTTAATAACTCAAATTGTTTTGGGTTCATAAATGGTTATTGAAAATTCAATGTGTTGTCTATCTAGTATATAATCTCATCCATCTTTAATTGATACAAATATATATAGAGAAATTCGATTAGTAATATTTCTTAATAATCACACTTTATTTTTAAAATTACTGCATTATCTGTCATTTTGACCTCTGCATATGTTGTCTTATGATACTCAAATGCCAATGCCATCAGAGTTTTAAAAAACAAAGACCATTTTCTACCCATATCAAAATATATCTTATATATTTTAATGGTATCATCATTATCATTATTACTACAAATATCGTTTGTTTCTATTCTATAATGAAAGCCTGATGCATCAAGCCATAAACAAAGAGTATCCATAAAACAAGCAAAGGTATTTTCCTCTCTTAACATGTGTATTATGTCCATAAATCGCTGCTTGGAAAACTCACATGTCATTTGAACTATCTGTTCATCGGAAAGATGGTCTATAGTTTTGGCCATCAAATCTTTAGATATGTATACCAATCGGGATTTTTTTGCAAGTTTATGCCATTGTATATGAGATATTAATATCTGGTTTACCAAAGTATTCACATCTTCCATTTTTTGTTCTGCTTCCTGCTTCAGCTCATTCAAAACAGTTGTTTTAATTCTAATGGCTGTGCTTTTATTTTCTTTAGATTTTTCTTCCCTTATCTTTTGTCTTGGTATGGACATTCAACATCAATTATTATTGAATTTTACATGTTTAAATATTCATATTAAAGCATTTGTTTTGACATCATTATTTTCGTGTATTGCAAAAAAGATTCTGCAAGCAAATAATTGCAGAATTTAAAATCTGATTATTTTATCATAATTGTTGCAATTAAAACATGAATATTAAATACAAAACCAATATAATGATGCTGATATCTTTAATGGATGATTATAAATTAGGAACAGATGAAAAAAATACAGGTTTTCAATCGTCTATAGAAAGGTCTTTTAATAATCCAATTCGACAAACATCTCTTCCAGAGCCACCACCTTTGTTAGAGTTTGAGAGACAAAAAGGTGAAATCAAAAAAGATTCAGTAGAACAAAAGATAACAGAAAAAGGTGTTTTGGACAATCATAAAGAAAACACTGGAATATCCATACAGAAAGCAAGAATACGATATAATCCATTAAATGCTGATAACCTAATTGATTATTATAGACAGATTAGTCAGCCATTAATACAGCTGTTTTTAGATAGTTTGAAATTACAAAAAGACTATATCAATGCTTTTCAGCCTCAATGGGTCAACCACATGAGAACTACGGTAGAAAATTACCTTGTCTTTCAAGATAAAATGATTCTGCTCTGTATCCAAAATTGCAATACCTGTCTTAATAGAGTATATGATATAAAGAAAAAGAACAATAATGACAAAGGGATGGATAAGTAAGAAGAATAAAAAAACATCTTTATCATAGATTTTCAAAATGAAAACAAAAAACAACCAGATCCTTATAAAATCACCAAGACTTAGAGGAGAGATTGTAGAGAATATTCTATTATCATTATTATTACATCCACTACAAAAGATGTCTGTTTCTGAACTTTTGTTTGAAACTAATAGAAAACTACCTTTGATATCATATAGAATAATCAAAAAATACTTGGTATACTTAACAGATTACGAACTAATATCATATAATGGACATATTCATGGATACCAGATTAAGGAAAACGGTATCGATCTTCTTTACTTTATCGTCAAAGAAAAAAAGAGGTTAAGGATAACAGATAGCAAAAATTTGACAATTACAATAGAAGAAAGAGGTGATTAAATTATTATATTTTATGCCATGGCAGACCTTTTTGCGAAAATGTTGCTTCCATTTCTTAAGGAGTATAATTTATCATTGTTTTGGTTGTAGTTATAACAGTGGTCAAATAAAAATAAAAATAAATCATTCTTATCATATTTTTTGATATGATTAATCTATAGATGAAATATAAATGTCCAATCCGCCTGACTATAAATGTTTAGAATGTAGTAAAAGGGCTCTGTTAACTTAAGAAAAAGCTATAGCTAAAAACTTGTTATAACATATATTGAAATATCAAAGACAAAGAACCAAGCCAAAAGATATAGCTTATTCTCTATATCTTTACTTTCTAGGTCTCTCTTATAGAAGCACC
>JAICXY010000117.1 GCA_025934495.1 Candidatus Nitrosocosmicus sp. | reverse complement strand
TGATGTCCTTCTTAAAGATAATCCTGAAAAATACAAATATAATCCATATTTAACATATTCTGAAGGTGTTCTGTTTCTAGTATTCATAAAAAGAGATATGACATCTTCAAGCTATGGATTTTATGTTAAATGAACAGTGCCGAATTTTACTTTTAACCTTTGTAATATAATTTATCAACATAGTAATTTTGTTATTGCCTGAAGATAAAGCCATCATGATATTAATACACATCATTTGTTTTGTCTACTATGGCTCGGTTCCCATCTCTTTGCAAGTATAATTATTCTTCTCTTTATCAAGATAAAATCTATAGTGCATAACCAAATCTTTACATATCTTTTATTTTTTTAATTGAAAATTCATTCTTTTTTATTAGTTGTTAGGTTGCACCTTCCTAATGCATCTTTTATTTACAAGATCTGTTATAGTGGAACTTCAACGGCTACGTCAAATTTTGTATAATATTTTTTAATGTCGCCTTCACCATATTTAGATTTGAACTTTTTTATTATCTCTTTAACACCATTGCTATCTGTTATTGGTTGACCTCTTGCAAGTATTTCTGTATTGTTTACAGAAATCTTCAACATTGGATTAGATAGCAAGTTCTTGTACCAGTTAGTATCAGAGCCCTGAACTGGGAGCAAATACAGCATGCTTCCTTCATATGCAAACCAGACGGGCCTTGGAATGTCTTTACCTGATTTTCTGCCATTAACACTGAGTGTTATCTCTGATTCACTATCTAGTTTTTGGTGAAGATCGCCTTTGGACATGTTATTATATACTGTAAATATTAGATATGGGTTTTGCTCTGTTCTTTTTTTATATCTGAATGCAATTATAACCAACTGCAACTATCATTGCAAGGAAACTATTGACCAAAGATTATCCGCATAGATTGTATACCAAAAACAAGAGAGGGCCAATAAATGGGAAATAAACTTGAATGAAAAATTGCAGTTATTACTGGAGGAGGCGGCAGCAGCGGTATTGGTTTAGCTACTGCAAAAAGATTCGTATCTGAGAGAGCATATATTTCCAAAACAGATAAACAAAAAAAGAAACTTGATACAGCTGTATCAGAAATAGATAAAAATATCGAGGTATCGAGGATGATGTATCAAACCTTGCAGATCTTGATAATCTATACAGAACTGCGAAAGACCACAAGGTCATATTAATATTTTGTTTGCAAATGCTAGGATTATACGGTTTAGTCCATTAAAAGAAATTACTAAAAAACATTTCTATAATCTATTTGATGTCAATGTAAAAGGTGCATTATTTTCAGTACAAAAGGCCCTTCCTATTTTTCGCGATGGTGGTTCTATTATTTTAAATGCTTCAATAGATGAATCCAAAGTATCTGAAGGTTTAACTGTTTATAGCGCTACCAAGGCTGCAATACGTTCGTTTGCCCGTACTTGGTAGTTGAGTTGAAGGATAGAAAGAGTCGTGTTAACTCAGTCCAGGTTCGATAGATACTCCCATCTTCAGCCCATTTATGAGCAATAAAGATTATGAAAATTTTAAAGAAAATGTATAGCAACCCATACCACTTGAAAGAATGGGCAATTCTGACAAGGTAACAAAAGCTGTCTTGTTTCTTGCATCAGACAATAGCAGCTATATCACAGGTATAGAACTTTTTGTTGATGGAGGAGGAGTAGCACAAATCTAGATGAACTTTCCCTTTAACATGTCCTTGTGCAATACCTTCTTTGGTTTGTCGGTAAGGTAAGTGGAAATATGCCTCGGTATATTCAAGTAAGAGAAGAAATGTATTTAGATAATGAAAGGGCTCCTAATCCAACTTTATATTTATTCACCTCTTTTAGCTTTGTATCCCAGTTGTTTATGATATCAAATCCTATTATCAGTATTTCACCTCTTTTAACTAGGGATTGTGGTTATAGGTGACCATTACATGATTTCTTAAAGGATGTTATCTAAATGTATTTAGAAAGAAGTAATCATGCAACAAAGCACCTTTGAAACACTTCTAAATGATAATCCTAAAAGTACAAATACAACCCATATCCAATATACTCCGAAATTGTTCTGCTGTTTCTGGAGTTCATAGAGGAGATAGAACATCTTCAAGATATTGTTTTATTGCATAAGTATTTTAATCGTTATTTGTTAGCAATTTGTTGATATAATTATATTGGAAATAGTCAAAATTCAAGTGATATTGTCATACAAATCACATTTTAACTGATATTTGAATCATGCAACAAAGCAATAGCTATAGGTTTTTTCCTTAAGTTAACAGTTCTGTAATTGTATGCCATGTTTTCCTGTGAAATAATTATTGTGTTTGTTTAGATATCGTAACAACTTTATCTTGCTACTTTTAACTATAACGATTAATCAGCAAGTGGACGAATATGTCTAATAAAAATCATGACAAAGTGATCACAAATATTTTACAATAGAATATACCTTTGTGTTTACACAGCTGTTAACATGGTCTTCGATAGTGTTAATAACAATAATTACTGAATGTGACATAGAGTACTTTGACCGGCATAACAAAAGAAATTACAATTTCTAATTCAAATTCTTCATCTAACATAGATACCGGATCAATAACCTTTATTGGAAATGCGACAGTGATTATCAGGTATGCAGGATTTACTATCCTCACCGACCCGACTTTTATTCACATGCATGAAAAAGTCCATATAGGATATGGTCTTTATGCCACCAGATTAACAAATCCATCTATAGATATAAAAGATTTACCTCCAATTGATTTTGTTATCCTTTCTCATTTTCACGGGGATCACTTTGATCAAGTTGCAATACGTGAATTGGACAAAGCATTGCCTATTATCACTACTCCCCATGCCGCCGAGGAATTGAAAGCACGAGGATTCCATCGGCTCGATAAATTAGAGACATGGGAAAGCATTTCATATATCAAAGATGACATTAAACTTGTAATCACAGCAACTCCAGCTAGACATGGACCTCTCCCAGTTTCAATTTTTCTTCCACAGGTTATGGGAAGTATCCTTAATTTTCAAACCAAAAATAATCAGCCCTTATTTCGGATATATATTACTGGAGATACATTGGTATTTGAAGATATCAAAGACATTCCCAAACGTTATCCTGATATCGATCTCGCTTTACTTCATCTTGGGGGAACTAGGATAATGGGAATAATGGTAACAATGGATTCGAGGGAAGGTCTTAAAATGTTCAAGATAATTAATCCGAAGAAGGCTATTCCCATACATTATAATGATTATGACGTCTTTGAATCGCCTTTAGAAAATTTTCAAAGAGAAGTTACGGAAGCAAAATTAGAAGACCGTATTCGCTACTTAAATCATGGGGAGAGTTATACTTTTGAAATGAATAAAAATAAAAAATGATATCAATCATTCGATTCAATACACCATCATTGAAAAGGCAAACAGGATATCCAACATGATTTGTCTATTTGAATCCGGATTCACATATTTTAACTATTATAATTCAATAGAATTTCCACAACCTATCGAGGTCAATAACAAAAAGGTTGTAAAGTATCTTAAGCATAGATTTATCCCATATGATTATCTACTGCTTAATAATAGTTCAAGTCCATTGTTTATTGAAATAAACATCATACCAATATCTTGATATTTTGATGGAATCTTTAACGATGTCTTTACCAACATTATACCACCAATTTGTTATCAAGGTCTGCCAAAATGTTGCTCCAAAAACATACGGGTCAAAGCTATTGAAAATTTTATTTACCTTTTCCGACTCTTTTGCCAAACAAGATCATTGACAAAGACTTTGCTTTAACTGTTTCTTCTATGGTTTGTTGCATGATTCGGGATATAGTTAAATATACACTTCATTCATAGCAAAACTATTAAATTATTGACTATTTACGTTATCCTTGTTAATAAAACGTTAACAAAAAACGATTTGCTGAATTATATAACAAAGCAGTTTGTCTTTGTATTGTATACTTTTATCTTTGCAGATCTATTATTATTTATTTATTGTAATGGGTATAATATTTCCCCATTTAGATAATTCCATTCTCCAACTCTTATTCCAGAAGAAACCACGACAAGAACAATCGGTTTTATCCGTCTATCAAGATATTTCAAAAATTTCAACCTCTTGGGTAGTATTGTTACGTGATTTTTGTAAGATAACGGAGCAAGAGACATAGTGGTATTCTGAATTAAATACATATCTTTCTAATAAATCAGATATAGATAACTCGGCTATCTATATCTATAATTTTGTATTTACCCTATCCCCGTTGCTCCGTCGTTCAAACAATGTTTATAAACACTCTTCTAGAACTACTTTCTTTGGTTAGGGTGAAAATAGATTTAAAAATAAAAAGAGATATAATATAATTAAAATGAGAATTAATGTTCAATTAAGGTATATTTAAATTAGAAAATTTGATTTCATATTACTACGATTTAAAAGTTGTTTGGATTATACTAAATTCAACCATTAATGAATTGTAACAACCTTTTTAGACCATTTCTTATTTGAAATGATATGGAAAACAATATCGAGTCTAATGAAGAAAGCAAAATATTTACACTTTACAAGGATATTCTAAGGTATTGGAATGAACGAAACTCAGTAGAAATGGCGAATCTTTTTGCAGATAATGGTGATTTAATAGGTTTTGATGGTAGTCAATTCAACGGCAAAGGAGAAATAGAGAAACACCTATCCTACATCTTTGCAAATTACCAGACGCCTAAATATGTAGCAAAAATACGAAGTCTAAGATTCCTGAGTCCAGAAATAGGTATACTGCAAGCGGTAGGTGGATTAGTACAACCAGATAAATCAGATATTCTAAAAGAACTCAATGCAGTTCAAACACTGGTTGCATCAAAGTATAACAATAATGGATGGAAAATTGCTCTTTATCAAAATACTCCTGCAGCTTTCCATAATCGACCTGAACTTGGAGAACGACTGACAGATGAGTTGCGTCAAGTGCTTCAACAGCACGGACCTGCAAGATAGATAGAATATAAAGATTTTCAGAAAGAGCTAAATTTCATAATAATATTTATTTAATTAAATCAAATTATATAATACCCTCTATAGCAAAGGCTTGGCTCTTTCCTATCTCCAAAGATATGATGAGGCTATCGCCTACTATGATAAAGTGTTGGCAATTGACCAAAGAATATAAAAACCCCCTATAACAAGCCCTCTCTCTTTCACAACTAAACAACCATAAAACAGATTTCAATTATTAAACTAGCAATAAGTTAGACTTGAATAATCGGAAATAGATTCTAATATATAATGAAAAACATAAAAATCATGAAAAAGTTCTTTATTATATAATGAGGAAATAGTGTCTGTAAATTCAAGTTTTAGTATTATATTTGAATCCCCAAGGTAGTCAAATTTGTTACTAGTCAGAGGTATTTGAACCATTAATTCAAATTGTCTTTATCTTATGATGAAATTCTACCTTACTTTATCTAACAATTTTTTAAATTTGTGGTAGCATGTAAACATAGCCTCATAACTAATTACTCATTACTGAAAGTTTTTCTAACACTATTTTTATATTGTGTATGTACCGCTTTTGAGTGATAACAAATCTAATAATGACTCTAAATTTGCATTATCACCCCTTAATTCTTCAAACTCATTATTAGATCCAGATAAAAAAGCAATAGCGTATACCTCAAAACAACCCCAAAACCAAAAATCAACAGAAAAGACCGAAATTTTCTATGATGAAGAAAAAGCTATGGATAAAATAGCTCAAACTATGTACAATGTCAAAGATAGTGCAGATGTTTGCGGTGACTCTTTGTCACCTTCTTTTTCAATGGGTGTCGATAAAATAAAGAAAGGGTATACAGATTTTAAAAGAAGAGGAGTTAAAATACGATTTATTACTGAAATCACCAAAGCAAATATTCCGTATTGTAAAGAATTGATGCAATTTGTTGAACTTAGACATATGGCAGATGTTAAAGGAAATATGGCTATAAGTGAGACAGAATATGTAGCCACTGCCAAACTCGAAGAAGAAGCAAAACCTGTTACTCAGACCATATATAGCAATGTAAAAGCCATAATAGAACAGCACAAACATTTCTTTGATAATCTATGGATAAATGCGATATCTGCTGAACAAAGAATTAGAGAAATTGAAGAAGGAGTAGAGCCAATAAAAACAGAAATAATAAAAAATGAGGAAGAAATTTCAAAAAGAATAATAGAGTTGGTTAAAGACTCTGATGAACTGCGTATTTATTCTACGACAGGTGGAATGCAATTAACTTATAACAACTTCTTTAATGCGTATAAAGATATATCAAAAAAACACAAAATTGGTGAACATAAAGGTATCAGATGGGTCACATCAATTTATAGTAAAAAAGATATCGAACTAGTCTCCATTTTTTTGGATGAAGGAATAAACATACGTCATGTAAAAAGTATACCATTTTCAAGTTTTGTATTAAGTGATAAACTGTTAAATTTTACCATGGAAAAAATGGAAGAAGGAAGAATGGTTACTAATCTAGTAAGTAGTAATGATACCTTATACCTTGATCATTATGACACAATTTTTAAAGAATTATGGAAAACAGGTATTGATGCAAAATCACGAATTGAGGATATTGAAGAAGGACGCTATATCAATATAGATCTAATTCCAAATCCAAAAGAGTCAATCAAATTTGTTTCAGAATTAAATAAATCTGCTAAAAAAGAGATTTTGATATTGTTATCCTCTAAAAATGGTTTTTTGCGTTCTGAAAAAAACGGACAGTTTGATTTATTAAATCAATTAGCATCAAATGGAATAAAGGTTAAAGTATTAACACCTTCAAAATTTACCAATGATGACAAAACAGCAAAACAAATAGAATCAAAGTATCATTTTATAGAATTTAGAAATTTAGAATTCTCTTTGGAAATGATAATAGGAATTACAATTGTTGATAGAGAAAAAAGCATGATTTTTGAAATAAAAGACGATACTAAAGATAATTTTCGATATACTTTGGGCTTATCAATATATATAGAAGGAAAATCTGCTGCCCTATCCTATACATCGATTTTTGAAAGTCTTTGGAAACAAACAGAATTGTATAAACAGCTAAAAGAAGCATTTGTAAAACTTCAAACACAAGAGAAAATGCAAAAAGAGTTTATTAATACAGCAGCTCATGAATTAAGAACTCCCATTCAACCAATATTAGGACTTGCACAAATTATCAAAAGTAAGACAAAAGATAAAGAACAAACAGAATTACTAGATGTTGTAATTAAAAATACCAAAAAATTGAAAAAATTAGCTGAGGATATTCTAGAGGTGTCAAGAATTGAAAGTGATTCGCTAAATCTAAATAAAGAAATATTTGATCTCGATGACTTAATATCAGATATCGTTAAAGAATTTGAAGATAAAATAGATAACAAAAAGAAAATAAAATTTGAAGGTTATAATACTACAAATAAAATCCCTAATTTAATATTTGGAGATAAAAATAGAATATCTCAAGTAATATATAATTTAATTAGTAATTCCATAAAATTCATCTCCAAAGAGGGAACAATAGTAATAGATATTGAAATAAAAAACAATAGTGATAAGGAGATAGTTATTGTCAGAGTGAAAGACACAGGTATTGGGATAGATCACGAGATATTTCCAAATCTATTTAAAAAATTTATTACTAAATCATTTCAAGGAACAGGATTGGGATTATACATCTCAAAAAATATTATTGAAGCTCATGGAGGCAATATATGGGCGGAAAATAACAAGGCCGAAAAAGGTGCCACATTCTATTTCAGTCTACCTTTAAAAATAGTTTAAAATTTACCGCTAATAACATTTAATATATAATAAATAGTATTGACAATTACTCCTATAGATACACATAAAATTTGTCTATACTAACATACAAAGTGCGGAATTACCTATGGAATAAACGCTATACACAAAACTACCTCGTTTATTTAATTAAGAATTTGAATGGACGTTTCAAAAATTCAGCAATTTTCTGATACTTGAATAACGAGATTGGATTTAACATATTACAAATTAACATATTAGATCGCTTGCATAATTAGGACCATTAGAAAAATTTCTAATGATTGAATACATCTTTATTGTAATCAGCAAATTAAAATGTAATATTGTACAATTTAATCGATAGGCTGTAAAATTTGAGAATCAATAATGTTATATTAATTGTATAGTTAATGTATACATCCCTTATTGAAACTATTGTGAGTTTTTTGTTTTCTTTATTGCTTGATCTGTTTTGTCTTCTCCTTCCCTAATCGAGCACTTTATTGTTTCAGGGGAAAAATCGGCATTTTCATACATATGAGGAAACGGCTCGTCTCGAGTTATATGATAAATTTCTTTTATTTCTGCGCCATGTTCTTGTTTATATTTTTTGTATTTCCTGCGTATTCTTTTAAGTTGATTTTGGCCTATTTGTATATGGTCGACATTATTTTCTATGATGTTATATAATTCTTCGATATAATCCAAGTACCTTGTAATTACTTTTGACATTGTTACACTATGCTCTGTTTTATCAGAAAATATAATATCCCTTGCTCGATGGTGAACTTCTGGTAAATTTTTTGGAAGAGTATTTATGTGCTTTGGATAATTCTCTACCATGAATATTCTTTTATCGTTAATTGGTGAAGCATCTAAGACCTCCCTTAGTGGAGTATTACTTAGTAGGCCGCCATCCCATGCATATACTCCTTTTTCCACTTCGATCCATGGAAAGTTATACAATGGATAAGCAGAAGTTGCAAGAATATGCTTGTAAGTTATTTGTTGCTTGAAACTATCAAATGTCAAAGATCGCGCATTTAATACATCTACAGCAGTCAAGATTAGACGTGCATTTGGTTTTCCATCAGGTTTTAATTTTTCATAGTCAATATATTTCTCCAAGGTTTTTACTAAAGACAAATGATCATATAGATAGGTCCATTTTTGAGGCGAAAAATATTCGGGATCTTTTAGAGCAAATTCTGCTGACCATCGGGGTTTAAACATTTTTTCATTTCCAAAAATGGCCGAGCTATAAAAAGATCGTATTTGTTTTGCTTTGATTTCTTGTTCTTTTCTTGTTTTAAAATAACTGCCCATTGTTTCCGATTTAGGTAATTGCGGAAAATAAGAGCTGGCGGCTTGTTGCTCCATAAACCGAGGCCAAGAGTATAGAAGCGATGGTTTATCTAAATCGATAAAACTTTCAGATAATTCTAGCCAAAAGTTCTCCAAAAGCTCTTCGGTATGTTCCTTCTTTTTACTTCCAGCTATTAATGCAGAATTTATACCACCAATTGATGTACCTGCAACTATATCTATGTTGATATTATTTTTTACAAGAGATTTATAGACTCCACATTCAAAAGCACCTAAAGAGCCACCACCTTGAAGCACTAATACATTTTCCACTATACTACTATCATGGCGTACCATTACCAAAGTTAATAAATCAACAGGTTGTCTATAAATACATCAATATACAAACCGATATACACTTTATAGTATCATCCAAGTCTCTTTCATTTAGGAATGTTGCAAGAAAAAATATATTTACAAAATACAATGAATATAGACTTATATTTTATTTTGTACTATCAAAATCAAAATCATGATATAACCTTCTTTTCATTTACCAAGGTTTTATTTGGTTACAAATTCCTATAATTACCAATGTTTAAATAGCATAATAACCAATATACATTAATGTCAAAGAACACTACAAGCAATACAGAATATTCATACAATATTAATAATAACAATAGCAATGATTTCAAAGAATCAGTCAACAGATCACTTGATGAAACTAAACATAACATCAATAAATCAATAGATGAATCAAAAAATCAGATTCCACATTATAATACCATTGTAAATAGCTTCCAAGAACAATC
>JAICXY010000012.1 GCA_025934495.1 Candidatus Nitrosocosmicus sp. | reverse complement strand
GGTACTTGGGTATAGAAACGGATTTCCCGGAACAATTATCTTCCATACCGAATAGAAAGCAAAGAAATCAAGAGTTGTTGCAAGAAGAAAAAGAACACAACAAAAGTCACTCTAAAAAGAGAATAGTTGTAGAGCATACTAGATGATTAACTTGATTAAATATCGTTGTAGTTTTTTATATTCCTGATATATCAATCTTGCAACTATTTTTTATCTATGTGTGGCTTGCAAAATATATCTCCTTTTTTATAACGTAGATATAATCTATATTCAAGATTGGGAGTTCATACGACGATTACTCTATCTTTGTATATTGTTATAATACTAATTTTAAAATCAATATATCTCATTTTTAAGATTATGTAATGATTGATTGTAATGGTGTAAATTAATTATATTAAAAAATACATAGATCAGAAAATTGATCGCCATTTATTATAGTGGGCCTACTCCTGTTGGAATCACTGCCCCGACTATTGATGCAATAATCCAAACTATGACTGCAACTGCAATTACTTTTAACCATGTCATATTATAGAGCCACTTTAAGGCGATTAACCAAGCAATGGCTCCTATAGCTCCTGGTATTAGACTTCTGCCAAGAACTGCATAAACAACTGTAAATACTATGCTTCCAATTATTGCAGCAAAAAAGGCTGTTTTTATGCCTTGCTTTTCACCAAATAATTTAGTAACGAAGTAAATAATTATGGTTGAAACAATTATTCCTATTATGAAAACAATTATACTACTCATAACAATACCTATGCATTATATTATTTATATATACAAGTTTTTTACAAATTTAAAATTAAATGCAATTTAAGGTTTTTAAAATTAGTTTAATTAAGAGATATTTTTAAAAATCTTGATAGATTTAGATCCTTCTGGATTGATATCTCCTATTTTAATTAATTTTTGCAATTAATTGAGTAATATGTCAATTCATGGATCTTAATGGATATAATATGCAATTCGAAGTTGCCGTATCTCTTTTATAAGTACTAGAAACAGATATCTTTAGAATACATTTTTTGTGAATTATTTTTTATTTTTCATACTTACCTTTAAGGAAAACACTATATCATCATATTATTAGAACAAATCAGTTTCTTTTTGGAATTAGATTCAAAAATGTTTACCGAGAAGATTTTGAAAAAATGAGATTTATTTCAGAAATTTTTTGTAACAAAAAGATTTGGCTCCGATATTCCTGGCTTGGAGTTGCTATTTAGCCAAAAGACAAAGAAATACTTGAAACAAGTATCTAAAAGATCTGAATATATTATCACAGAGGACTCTATCTTTAGTTTAATAAAATATATGACAAGCATCTAGTTTCATTAGATATAGTAATACATTATATTTAGACGCTCAAGTTTTGAATACACGTCGTCAACTATATTCTTTTGATTTACAAAAGAGAAAAGGCGTTATTGAGATCTATGCACTTGATAAAGATGAGAGCTAATGCTTTGATCATTTTTCTATCAAATAAAGAAATGTAAAACTAAACCAAATTATGCAAAGATTTGGTGGATCTGATTATATATTTGATAATGATGGATTGAAAACTGAAGCGAACAGATCTAAATTAGTCTATTATTTCTAAAGTAAAATTAATTTCACCATCTTGAAATTTTTTATTGTAATTGATTGGATATCTATTTCTAGCTTCGAGTTTGAAAGGTATTCCTGATGCGCCATATCTTCTATTATTTTGCTATCTTTTCGTTTTGATGACCTTTGTATCTTTGTTTGTCGTATCTTTTTGCTGTCTCTATTGTAGTTATTATCAAATTCTTTTATTGTAGAATCCGTGAACGATTTGAAAATATTGGTTTTCTGAAACCTCTCGTGTGAAAGCAAAGAGAGAACGGATTTATGGGGGACTAATGGGCATATGGCTGTTTGTACTAATTCGTAAGAGAATTATCCTTATTTTTTTGTGAATGAAAAATAAAAGGTGTTTATGTATTTTGTTTTGAATGGATAATTTTATATATGATTTTATAAAATATTTATGATAGATTCTTATCAATCTAGGATATTGTTATTGAACCTTTAGAAATAGTTAGATTATTATTGGAAATACCATTAAATATGATGTTTTTTATAGTAGGTTGATGAACAAAAAAATTAGTTCAAGTCTAGTTTTTTCACTTGCAATTGTTATAGCTGTAGGAATTGCTAGTATTTCTCTAACCTCAAATTCAACAGTATTTGCAGTACCACCTCAATATCATGCTAAACTTTCAGGTCAAAACGAAGTACCACCAGTAACATCTAATGCTACAGGTACAGCAAAATTTGCACCACTAACAAAGAGTGTACAATATCTTCTTAACGCTACTAATATTTCAGGTGTTACGGGTGCTCACATTCACCTTGCAAAATCTGGTCAAAATGGACCTATTGTAGTTACTTTAATCAAAGGCGCAGTAGCTACCAACAAAGTTGGACAAAAAGGCGTCATAACTGCGAGTATGTTGGAAGGACCATTGAAAGGAAAGACGATTACAGATTTGTTAACTGCAATGAAAAAGGGGGATACATATGTCAACATTCATACAATAAAACATCCAAATGGAGAAATCAGAGGTGATATATCTTTTGGTAAATCTAAGCATTCTACCACAACTCATGCCTCAACCTCAGGAAAGCATTCTACCACAACTCATGCCTCAACCTCAGGAAAGCATTCTACCACAACTCATGCCTCAACCTCAGGAAAGCATTCTACCACAACTCATGCTTCCACATCGAAAATTCATAGTTCTATTCCTGGATCAATTGGATACTAGAAAAAAATAACCAATTTAATAAATATCCAATTTTTTAATTTTGATATGTTTTTCAATTAAATTGATTGACAATATATGGATGGATGACATTGGCATATTTATTAAATATATATTTTACTTAACTTCAAATTTTTATTACTTTTTTATTTATATATTAATTTAAATGATCTTGATCTATAGTTAAACCATATTTAGCATTAGTACGCGAATGATCAATGCTTCTTTGCCTTTGATATTTAAAATAATTGTTAATTTATTATTTTTTAGAACTTTCGCAAAATCGCTCGCCTCATTAAGCAAACTCCACGAATTAATAGTGTGGTCTGCTTCATTCCTATTCAATTAAATCAAAAAATGATCTATCTTTGGCATCTATTATTATTCCATCTTTTAAAATCTACTGAGGAAAAAGAGGGTCCTTAAAAATCTATTGAAATATAACCTCTTTTATTCAAAAAAACAATATCTTAGGCAGTTACATATTTTGAGGTATTAGCTGAGGATCCGTTATTGTGAGTTGATGTTGTTGAAATAGTTATTTTACCATCTATTACCCATTTTGCACCTCCTAATTCTCTTCCCCCAGGGCCATGTGCGGAGGGAACATCAATTTCTAAATGATTAAAAGTATACGATACTGAAACATCTTTGTCTATTACTTTTTCTATAACCTTTGAAATAAGTTCAGACCAGTGTGATGCTTTTTGTTCTTTGCTTGAACCATTATCATTTTCTATTTTTTGAGAGATTTCGCTCATAACTTTTAGTAGATAACATTCTTTATATAAATATATTATTAATATGTCTACTACTTTAGATTTATTAATTATTGAGTATATTTGGAAATTCTTTAATTGTTAACTTAGAACCTATCCAAAATTATATATCTATAAAAATAATACTATCTGACAGCTGTACTAAACCATCTAGTTCTCAACTTTCTTTTTATATCTTGTGGACAGCTTTCTAAACCTATTATGTCATGAATTTGTTCTTTCTATTATCCTCTTTTATTTCTTGAAAATGGATATTTCTTTTGGTATACTATATCTTTATTTTGTCCTTTTTCTTTTATACGGTATATGAGAAACATAACCCCTTTTTATTATATCTTGTTTTACGGATGTAGAATCGTATGCTCTATCTAGGCATAGATGCTGATATTATTTTCTTATTTTTTAGCTGTAGATACGAATGTAGTAGGTCGTTTGATAAAATTATTATCGATGATATCTGTTACCACTTTTATAACATGAGTGTTTGCTGCTGATATCATAAGCACATAATGGCAATTCCTTTTTAACTGTTAATATACGCCTTTTGCGCTTGGTTGTTTTTACCTCTGTAGTCTTACTTCCTGTAGCTATCCCACAATAAAGCAGACTTTATCGATGTAATATCCAATGATTGCCATATCTGTTTGATACCTTTTTTATGGTCATACTCTTTTAACAATCTTATCTAGATCTTTTTGAAATTGTCCATCTTAATTCATTGCTGAAATCATCTATGAAAAGTTGAGGTAGAAGTATCTTCCATTGGTATCCATCTCTGCGAATATATATGATACTTACCAATACTTTTCTAAATGAGAACGATTGGAATATCTGTGGTATTCTCTGTGTTTTCGATTGGTAATACAGTGTTTGTCGAATAACTCAAACTTTTCCAAAAAATTTATAGAAATTCACTTGAATCATTAATATTTTTACATTAAAATAGACTTTAATTTAATTATTTCCAAGAATAAAGACGAGTTCATCGATTCATAATTATTCAACAAAACATAATAAAGGACTACTTATATCTTGTAGTTATCTGGAATCTTTGTGATAGCATGTTTGTTCTTATTCTTATGATGGTTACAGTGAAGGCACATTTTCATACTGTTGTAATTAGCTCTATTTTTATCGATTTTTAGGATGGACTTTAATCTAAACACCTATCCGTTGCTTATTAATTTTTGATAACAGATATAATTTTAAAAAAAATATAGTCTATTTAAATTTCAACTAGAAATTGCACCTACTATTAAAAAAAGAATATCTGAATAAGGTGCCATTTTGTAAAAAGGAAAATAAATTAAAAACCTGTATAATACAAAAAACTAATTAAAAGAAAGGTCTTTAAAGATATGATTTGATGCCTAACAACTATAACAACATAGGTCGGTTAAGACCTGATAAGAGTGATTTAGATGAAGCTCTTGAAGTTGCCTGGATATCTTTAAAAAAAAATAAAGAGACAAATGATAAAATTGGTATCGCTAGGGACTATAACAATATAGGACAGATATTAAAAGACAAGGGTGATTTAGATGAAGCACTCAAATATGGTAAAATGGCCCTTGAAATCCAAACAGAATTAAATGATAGGGTTGGGATGGCCATAGACTATAACAATATCGGGCAAATATTTCAAGAAAAGGGCGATTTAGATGAAGCCCTCAAATATGGTAAAATGGCCCTTGAAATCCAAACAGAATTAAATGATAAATCTAGTATGGCTATAATTTATAACAATATCGGGCAAATATTTCAAGACAAGGGCGATTTAGATGAAGCCCTCAAATATGGTAAAATGGCGCTCGTGATAGATGAAGAGTTAAATGATCTCTTTCAAATGGCTACCGATTATTTTAATGTAATCAGTCTATGCTATTTAAAAAAAAATAAAAAAGACGAGTTATTTTATCTTAAAAAGTTAAAAGGACTACTTGATCAAGTGCCGGAATATTCTCATATGGATTACATTATGAAGCGAATAATGGAATTGGAAAATAAATCCGAAGAAACTAAAGAATATTAGAAATTGTAGATAATTGTTGCCATATAATATCATAATCTAAAAGTGTAAATCTAAAAAAGGATCCTTGTTATTAAAGTATTGTATGTATACAATATTTTATTATTGTTAATAACTATTTTTATATTTTTAATAATTTTTTTTATTGGAAATTGTTTTCTTTCTAATTTTTAAATCAATGATGCATGTTATAGATCAATCAGCATATGGTACTCTTTAGATCTCGCATAACTCTTGCAAATGCTTTGACTATGCTTTGCTACACTAAATCTCTGGCATAATTAGATACATATCAAAATTTTACAGCCTATCGATGAAATTATGTAATGTTTACATGTTAATTTGATGATTATAATCTAGATGTATTCTATCATTAGAAATTTTTAAGGGCCCCCATTATGCAAAAGATCTATATTTTTTTCTATTGTTGCTAATGATACAAGGGATCTAATATAATTAGGTTTTATTATACCTGTAACCTTATAATAATAAAAAATTTTGAGAAAATATTATTGGTTCACGAGCATTTTGTATAAAATATAAACACAATATTTCATTTTCATTATTATATCTGTTCAATTAATACTTTTTTAATACTATGATTCCAGATATGACAATAATTGTACCTATTACAACTATTATAGAGCCATTATTTGTCCATCTTGAATCGTTATACATAAACGAAGATGAAGGTCCTATAATCGAATTGCTTTGTAATACAAAGATTATTCCTGATAAAATTAATATTATTCCCACAATAATTAAATATTTAACACATTTTCTGAAGGTCAATACTTTTTTTGATACAATAAAATAATAAGTATTTATCTTCATCTTCACTAAAATATTTTTTATAACTAGTGTTTCATTTTTTTAATTTTCTTTCACTTATACCAATTAGCATATGTTTTCTAAAATATATCCCATAACAGATGGTTCCTCATATTAAGATCGAATCTTTTTATTCTAAAATAGGTGGAGAACTTATTCTTCAAATCTGAAATAGATATATAGTAATTTAGAACAAGTAGATCTCTTTTGGCGATATCCATGTCTCCACCATTACCATAAACTCCGGTGACGCGAAAGTTGGAATATATACAGGGAGTAGTCCACCTTTGTTTTCCTCATAATATTTTAGAACTATGGATTTATAATGAGGATGCGATACCTTGTCCATAAATAAATAGCATTTTGGATATTTATTATGTAATTTCTTTAGATAATAAAGAATATCTCTATTGAATTTATCATACTGTCTGAATAACTGCTTTCCTCCAAGATCAATGGTGCCAAAAATAAAAGAATGTTTGTGTGAAACTGTTACTCTGGCAACCGGTCTTTTCTTTTTATCATACCAAACCTTTCTTACAAGAGAATAATAAAAAAAATAATTCGTCCAGTGATAATAGGCAAATCCATCTTCTGCTGTTGTATTTCCATAAATATTTGTGCGGTCTTTTTTTGGAATTCTCTTTTTCCTCTGGTGATACTGTGTTTACATGTACTTTTCTCCGTACTTTCTTTTGTTTAAAGCCTCATTTTCGAAGAATACGATATATGTGGATATAATGATATTTGATGCCGCTTTTCTTTATGATTAATTCTTCAACCTGGTATGTGGTCCAACTTTATTGCGTTCTTTTATTTATTTCTTAATCCGATAGCTTGTCTATTCTGATAGCTCGGACAGTCTATCATCTTTATTCTATCTTTTAGTTATTCTAAATCTTCTTTATCATATCTTTTTAACCAATCAGAAGCCCAACCAAGGATTGCTTCTGTGCATTTCTTTTTCAATACGAAAAGGAATTTGTTTATCTTCTTTTACTTTGATAATTAGAAGTAACCTTTCTTAACTTTCGGATCCTTTTCTTTTTTGTATAGATTAACCAATTTGGATTTGGTCAATGATGATATTGAGAACATATAAAATAATGTACAGGCAGAAGATATCTTTTGTGTTTTATGGTATTATAATGATAAATCGTTTAGCAAACTTGTGCTAATTGGTATAGAAGACTATTTTATTGTCCAAAAATATTATTTGATATTATTGAGTTACATAACTTGCTTCTTTCCCCCTAAATTTTTTGACAGATTCATGCTATAATAATTGAAAGGTTTTTTGTTGTCAAATACGTTATTATTTTACATTAATGTATTAATTGGGTGCTTTTCCTTTGATTACTAAAATTGATAACAATTATTATTGAAGGATAATTACTACTATGATTCTATCAATCTTTTTCCACATTCTTCAAAAATATTACTATAATACATTTAGAAATATAAACGGCTATGTTAACTTAAGGAATCGTTTCTTTATTGTGTTGGTTAACGAATAATTTAGCCACTGTTTAACATGGTTTAATTTAAACTCCTTTTTTATAGAATAAAATAATCGTCGAAGTTTCGGTTCTATCCTTTATGTACTGCTGAATTGTTCTTTTTATAATTCTTTCCTCATTCTTATATACAAAAGAAGATGAAGATGAGTTAGAAGTTTCAAGATCTACAGGCTTGTAGTTGATACTTACCATCACCATCTGTGGAAACTATTGGGTATGTTCCATAAGTCATCATTAATTTTGAAATAAATCTTTCAGCAACAAACGTGTTTCTCTCCTTTGATATTGAAATTGCGAGAATTTTCTTGTTTTCTGGTTCTTTAGCAACCCCAAGTTAAACATATTCAGAGCCATCTTTAAACAGTGTATCGTCAATGATAAATTCAGATATACTTTTGATTTTAGATGATATCTTTGAGGATGATACTTTTGAATCCAATTCCATATTGTTGCATGGTTTCGTTTGATAAAACAAGACAATTGTTGTGATGTCCTTCTTAAAGAACTGAAAAATGCCAATACGGTCATGATATATGTATTCTGGAGGCGTTTTATTTCTATTTAGCACAAATGGAATAAGACATCTTCAAACTATAATATTTCCTTAACTGAATAGAGTCGTAGAAGCTGTATTTCTTCTATAAAAAGAATGTTTTATAGAGGCCATATTTATTCAGTTGGATTGAAAAATATGGAAAAAGAATGATGGTAAAAACATCACTGTGCATTAAGATGATATTACCTAACTATACAAAACAGGTAATAAAATTAGATTTTAATAATAGTGCAACAAAGTATTCTTTAGGTTAATTTCATAAAAAAATCAGAAATGAATATCCTTTTTTTAATGATTAATAGCAGTCCCAATCCAATTTTTAGTAAAAATTAGTACCATTTTAAAAAAGTAAAATTATTAATAATTCATTAAAAACCCAAAGTTGAAAATATAAACTCTAGATAGCCTATGAAAAAACATGGAAAAAGTATTAGCACCTAATAATTATTTGTTGGAGGAAATGAATGCAATTCAAGTCAAAAATAAAATAACAGACAAAACCATTGCAATTCTCGTGCTTGGTGCATGCGAAAATCATGGAAATCACATGCCTTTTGGTTCTGATTTTATTTTTCCAATGAAACTTGTTGAAAAAGTATTTGAAGATATATCGGAAAATAAGAACAATCTTATTCTTCTTCCTGCTGTTCCATATGGAGTTAGCTCACATCATAATAATTTTCAGATGACTATGAGTTTAGAACCATCGACAATGATATCAATTATAGAGGACATTTTTTTTAGCTTGGTAAAAAACGGGGTTAAAAAAATAATTGTTATTAACGGTCATGATGGAAATATATCTCCTATTGAAATTGCTTCACGAAAAATAAAAAATGACATACAGGATGTGGTAATAGCCTGTTTAGAATCATGGTGGATATTGGTCGGACAAAAAGATAAAGATCTTTTTGAAGTATGGAATGGACTTGGACATGGTGGTGAAGCTGAAACTTCAGGTATGTTGGCGGTTCGGCCAGACCTTGTTAATATAAAAAATGTGTCCGAACAAGTTATTCCGAATTTACCAAATGATGAGATCAGATTATATTGGAAATTCAGAGAGTTAACAAATACCGGCTATACAGGAGCACCCAAAATGGCCTCGATTGAAAAAGGACAAAAAATTATAGAAATACTCAAAAATGTCATCATTTCGTTTATAACTTATATGGAAAATAGCGAATGGAAATACGGTATATCTCAAACTAAAATCGAATGATAATTATTAGCTCTATTCACCTGAGATTAATTATTTGATATGATAACCTACAAAAAGATTCAATCAACTCTATACATGCTTTAATTTATATTTCCTATTTTTATATGGGTAGTAATAATCAAAACATTCCCTAGTTCTGTCTTTTGTATGCTGCATCGTTCGTTAAACAATATTTCTATCAAAAGTAAAATAGATATGATATGAGAGTTGTAGAACTTACAAGGTTGATGAGACTACAATGCGCCTCCATATTTCTGTTTTAACAGAATGCATATTATTCTTCTCCAACTTTAGACAGAAAAGATAGAAAAGTGTTCCAATTAACCAAATAAGCAAAATTATCCATCATAAGTGGATAGAGATGTTGAATGAGTACCTTTGGATATGAATTACTATTTAATCAAAGATAAAAAAATTGTTGATATAGTATATCAAAAAAGCGCAATTTGTTTTTGATTGCAGAGCGGTTTATTTCAGATGCTATATATAAACATGGCCAACATCCAATCTTTTTTAAAGTATATATTAATTAGATAATTTATTTAATAATAAGATAACCAAAATAAAATTAAATAAAATATAATTTATAGATTATATTATTATAAATAATCAAAATGATATAAATTTTGTCGTGGCTTTAAACCTATTTTATTTCTCGTTCGGCACAGGTATCACAATATTTTTCTACAAGAATAGCACCATCACCTACAATAAATAATGCTTCTTTTGTAGCCTTATTACCACAGGTTATACAGAATTTTGTCTTTCCATTAGCATCGGTGAATGGATTCAATACCGAAAATGTTTTCTCCAATTATTGTTTCAACTCCTTATGTATCTCTTTAATTATCGATATTGGTAATACTGTACTTATGCCATCAACAATAGCAAACATTGATCTCACATTGTTAATCATATTGTAATATAGTTATTATGAGTATAAATACTTGCAGCAACTCAAAGTTAAGTATTAATAGATCTTTTAATCCATTTGTATCCGACTTTTTATCCTATTTACAAATAATTTCATTATTTTCCACCAAACTTTGATAAATCAAGTTAAATTTAAAAATTATTAGGTTTGGTCTATTTATCCACCCATACAAATTAGAAAATAAATTATCAATAAATAGAAGTTCAAAAGTGACTATCGTATAAATCGAGTTATAAAAATCCTTATGGTTTATTTCGGTAGTACATGCTTTATTTCCATCAAACCTTCTGAAAGATCTACCGCATAGACATATCAATATTTAACTCCTCCTCAAGGTTGTTATTGGCAGACTCAAATACTTCATTAACTATATTCTCATTAATGGGTTTTAATTTCATGATTGTATATCTTCTTTGGTGACAGAAAATTGTAAACTATTAAGTAAGTCATTTTGGATCCTATTTCTGTATTGGTAGATGCATTTACTGTGGATTCTTTCTCGTAATATTACGCATTTTCAGTTCATGAAACAACACTTCGATTGTATATCAATATAGTTTCGATCATCAGAAACCATCTGAAATATTATTTCATTGACTATAATTGACTATAATATGAATTACAATGCTTGGATGTGTTATATCGGTCTATGACCTATTAAGGGCTCTGTTAACCTAAGAAAAAGATATAGCTATAAAGATACTATAATAAATAATGGAATATCAAAGGTAAAGGACTAACTACGCCAAAAGATATTGCTCTCTTTGTATCTCTTCTATTTTCTCGGTCTTTCTTATAGAAATACTGCAAAAGCATTACAAAGGTTTGTAAAAAGGAGTCATGTCAGCGTATGGAAATGGATACAGAAATACAGGCCAAAGAAAATATCTTTGACAAAAACCAAGGTTTCTGAATTATTTATAATTGATGAAACTCTAATTAAAGTTGGGTCTGAATTGATATGGCTATGGGTGTATTGAACCAACGCACAGTCAGATCCTTCATATTGATATCCTTTGAAAGAACTAGGCTTATTGTAGCTGAGTGCTTTATTGCATATTTGATAGATAAATATGGCAAGCATCCTATTTCAACGGAATGGTGACACATGGTATTATCCACCGCAGCAAGCATGTCAGTTTTTAAAACTGGATCCATACACATTCCTTTTATTAGACGTCTTATCAAAAGGACAATCCAATCCAATACATCAAGGATAGAACCAAAGAATGCTTTGACGATTACTTCCATGCAAAAGAAAGAAATGTAAATTAAAACATGTAAGAAAGTGGTGGTTGTATCTATTCGTTGATCAACACAATGAGAAAATATTATCTTAAGTTAACAGAGCCCTATTAAGATATAGAATATACAAGTAGTTGTATTGCATAAACTCAGCTTATGATAGATAAAAGCAATTTTGTATAACAATAATTATCAAAGATTGACAATGACACCTTTGTAATATGATTAAGATTAGTAAAAAAATTACAAAACATCTTTATCATTGTTTTAATTATTAAGGTTTTTACCAATCAATAAGTCATTTGTTGTAATATGGTATTATTGATATTATGGAGTTCGCCCTGTCTGATTTTGTTGATTTAGATTATTTTGTTGATTTATTTGTTTTTGAAGTAAATTTTGGTTAGGTTGAACAGATTGTCCTTGACCACTTTGTCCTTGGCCTGTTTGACCAGCTGGACCACTTTGAATTTGGCTTTGGCCAGAATGGCTTTGGCTTTGGCCTGTTTGACCAATAGGACCAGGTTGAGTTTGAGCAGATTGAGTTTGCGAAGTTGAATTAGTTTTATTTTGTGAAGACGAACTATTATTTGTTGGTGGAGTAGATGTTTTGTTTTCAGCAAATACTAATCCGGAATTCGTATACGCAAAAAATAGTGAAAAAGATAATGTCATAAACATAATTATTGAAATAGTTATTTTCATTACTTAATAAAGAGAATAATTGGTTATATATAAGTAGCATTTAATTTTGTACTTAATTTTTGCTTTGTATTTATTATCTAAATTAGCAAAGATTAGATCAATCTAATGACTCTAACAGTTGTGTAAATACATCGGTAATGTTTAATGTAAAATATTTGTACTTGTTTTGTTTGAGATATTTTACATAATGGTATCAAATAAATCATATCTCAATTATTTTGTTTTGTGAGAGCAATCACAATTAATTACAAATACAAGTGGATAATTCTTTACATTGCTGTTAAATTAAGGAAAAGTTTATAGCTTTAATACGACCATGTCTTTTGTGTCTACTAGACCCAGAACGCCTTCACAATTTATCGGTTATGGATCGTATCTGTACTTTCTGGGTTTATCATTCAGAAACACTGCTAAAACATTATAATTTTTGCATATAATAGATCTCTGGCATAATTAGACACCTATCAAAATTTTACAGCCTATCGATGAAATTATGTAATTTACATTTTAATTTGCTGATTACGATCACTATGAATTCAACCATTAGAAATTTTTCTAATGGTCCTAATTATGCAAGAAATCTAATATTTTATTTTATATTGTACAATTAAATCCGATTTATCGGGTATAAAGAAATAGCTAAAAGCATTCATGTATCAAACCATGGTAAAATCAAAAGTACCATCTAGTTAATGACTTTGGAGAATTGTTCAAAATAAAGTAATTCGCATTACTTTATTTATATCTCAGACCCTATTTTTATAAGCATCTTGCCAAAGTTTTCTCCTTTGAATAGACCAATGAATGCTTTGGGAGCCTTTTCTAATCCTTCAATAACTGTTTCTTTCCATTTAATTTTTCCCTCACTTATCCATTTATACATTGAAGAATGGAACTCATTTAGCATATCATAATGATCTCTAACAATAAATCCCTGCATTCTAACTCTATTTGTTATAGCTAAAAACAAATTTGATGGACCGGGCAGAGGATGGGTAAGGTTATATTGTGATATCATACCACAAAGCACAATCCTTCCAAATGATTTCATATTATCGAGTGCGGCTTCCAGTTGTTTTCCACCAACATTATCAAAATAAAGATCAATTCCTTCTGGACATGCTTTTTTTAGTTCAGAAGAGAGATTATGTTCGCCTACGGTTTTATAATTAAAAGCGTAATCTAACTTTATCTCATCAAGTAGCCAATCAACTTTTCCTTCAGTTCCAGCACATCCTACAACATGACAGCCTTTTATCTTAGCTATTTGACATGCAATAGATCCTACAGCTCCAGATGCAGCTGAAATAAATACAGTATCTTTACCTTCATTTAATTTACCAATCTTTACAATACCTACGTATGCAGTAAGACCCGTCATACCCAATACTCCTAAAAATGACTGTATTGGAGCAATCTTTGAATCAATTTTCATAACATCGCCACCATTTGAGATCCAATATTCTCTCCAACCATAGTTTCCAAGTATATACTCTCCTACCTTGAACAGATCATTCTTTGATTCAACAATCTGACCAACACACGAACCCTCGAGAGGTTTTTTTAATTGGAATGAATCGATATAACTTTTAGTTTCTTCCGGACTTCTCATTCGGCCACGCATATAGGGATCTACAGACATCCATATATTTCGGACCAGAAATTCACCTTCTTTTGGTTCAGGGATATTTACATTAACAATCTCAAAGATGTTTTCATCTGGCAATCCCTGTGGGAATCGTATTAGTTGGATCTCTTTACCAATTTTTTGTTCCATATCAACTCTAAACCAAGTAGAGTATTTTATTTATCGATCATAATTATTATCGTAATACGTGATGTCGATATTATGAATTTTTGAATATTCGTGGTTTAACAAAGCATTCTACAACTGTAAAGGGCAAATTAAATCCGAAACCAAAAAAGCATATGCTTCGGCTTGGCTGATTTTAGACTGAAGGAAAGGTAGTTTTATTTGAAATATGACCAACTTAATTAGATATTATAGAGAAGATTTATTTTCACCATATTCTCCTTGCAATAGTGCTTGTTAACGATTATAAAAAAATTTGGTCTTTTTATTGATCACTTTGAGCATATAATTGACCAGATTGACCAGCAATTTTACAATTTTTATAAAATATTTGGCCGCTTATATAAAAATGACCAATTAGACCAATAGTGTAGTCTTGCGGAACAAAATGCCTGCAAGGCTCCTTGAATCAAACAGCCGATGAAACTTTGCATTTCAAAATTCATCAAAAAGATTATTCGTTTGTTATGCGATTTAAATATTATAATTTACCTGAATTGTATACAATGATAATGAAGTATTTTTATCTAGGCCTATAGATATTGAGGCAAGATCATGATCATAATCCAATCTATTTCCAATATACATTATAGCTTAAAGCTAACCCGTGGAACATGATTTTGACTAAAACTGTCCAAAAGGTCAGTTTTGAGTAGGATAAAGGAATCCATATTTTTTAACACTCTGTATAATTGGTTGTATACTATTGCCTGTTATACCGCGAAATCGAGGTAGACCATATATATTTTCTCCAACATACTTCTAAAATTTTTTATTATAGGTATATGATGTATATTAGTTTATAACAATCCACATATGCGTCTTTAAATTGATACAGTATAATCATTAACTAGCATAACCAATGGTCTAATAACAATTACCTAGCAGATGTATATTTGATAGGCGATCGAATAATATTTCCACTAAAGATGCAAAAGAAAGGATATCAACAATTGGATATCTTTTTATTGTAGAAGAGTTGATGGTGATTGATTCCTCCATAACCATGATAGACAATACTCTTTTAAAAAAAGGAGCTCATGTTTGGCATAAATCACCCACGAAAAAAGGAATAGTACAACCTTCGGGTATAGATGTAGATGCACTACGCGGAGATAGTCACATAAAAAGACATGTTTTTGGATACAAACTACATTTACCATCGATTACAATAACAAGAGGGATTGTAGTACATCTAACTGCAAATGTAACTATTGCTAATTTACAGGATAACCCGATGTATATCTCTTTAATACCATTTTCTTGGTATTCGTTTTATTAAACTAAAGTAATTCCAAAAAGAGATTTGATCTCATATGCTTTTATGGATCGGTATTAGAACAGACAATATATAGTCAAAGAGGAATATCCATAGAATTATCAATGGCACATATCAAACTCATTTAGAATAGATCCATGCTAGGATGAGGATTCCATGCCTTATCTATATGTGTACTCTTATCGGCCTTCTCTATCGGATAATAGATATCATAACCGAAAAATCGATATAATAAATCCAAAATCAATAAAATATATACTTAGAACTAAATGACACGATATTAAGTATAAGATAAGGGATAAGAATTATGACCATTTCTCAAATATAATAAAAAATTGAATATAGGAATATTTCTAAATCTTTTGAGGTGTTGTAATTATTTTTCCTATTTGTTCACCATTAGCCATCATAATGTGTCCTTTTACCATATCATTAAAAGGCAAAACCACGCCTATCAAAGGTTTAAGTTTCCCTTTAGATGTCCAATACAATATCTCTTCAAGTTCTGCTCTCGTTCCCTGTGTTGAACCCATCAAAGTGATACCTTTAAAGAAAAGGTATCTCAAATCTATTGAAGAATCATAACCTGTTGTAGATCCTGTAGAAACAAGAATACCACCCATTTTCAATAAAGATACTTCTTGCGGGAACACTGATTTTCCTATATGCTCAAAAATTACGTCTACACCTTTCCTCTTTGTTAACTCTCTAACTTTCTTATACCAATCTGGATCCCTATGATTAACTACATTATCGGCACCCAATTCTAAACATTTGTCCATTTTATCTTTATTCCCAGCAGTAGCTATAACATTACAATTGTAAAGTTTAGCAATTTGAATACCTACCATACCTACTCCGCTTGTGCCACCCATTATGAGAACTGTTTGTCCTGGTTTGATATTGGCACGACCTACAAGCATATGCCAAGATGTCATTCCAACCATAGATATTGCTGCAGCATCATCAAAGGATACATTGTCAGAAATCTTTACTACATTTACTTCAGGAAGATGAGTGTACTGACAAAATCCTCCCCATAATGGACCCGTCTGAAACCCCCAAACTTGTCTTTTTTCACAATCATACTCCCGACCAGAAGTACACAAATTACAAATTCTGCAACACAAGTTGGCATGAGATACAACTCGATCTCCGATCTTTAGTGTTGTAACATCCTCACCTACTTCAGATATTGTACCTGCAATATCCGTTCCCGATATATGAGGCATAGGAATTTTAATTGGCTCCCCCCAAATTGCCCAAAGATCATTGTAATTGTAAGAGGTGGCTTCTATTCTTATCAAGACCTCATTAGATTTTACCTTTGGAACATCAATTTCCTCGATTTTTACAACTCTATTGGGATCTCTATTATGTGCTCGAAATACTGCTGCTTTCATATAAGTTCTCTTTTTCATATAAATATAGTCAGCAAAATATTTTACTCCTGAATTTTATTGGAAGGCAAAATATTACAAAAAAATAATAGAAATGATCTTATAAAAAGAAATATACCTTATTTGACTCTGTTAACAGTTGTAAATAACTGGCTACTCATCAATGTAAATTGATTGTTCTCATTTAGATTTACTAATTTTATAATTTAAGATACGATAAAAAAAATAACACTAATTTTATTGTTGAAAACAAGCAGTATTAGTTTACAGATGCACATACGACCTACTTTACACAACTGTTAACTTAAGAAAAAGTCTATATCTTGAAAATGGTCATCTTTTTTAGAGGTCTAAAATCAGAACACTTTTACAAATTATCGGTTATGGACTATACTTGTACTTTCTGGGTTTATTATTCAGAAACACTGCTAAAGCATTATAATTTTTGCATATAATGAAGATATATCATGTACCTATTTGGAACTGGATTCAAAAATATAGACCAAAGAAATTTTTCTATATTGTCATCAAACTTGTATTGTTTATGATCATATTTTTTTGATATAATGTCGTCAATCCCTTTTTCATTGAATTGATGATGTATCCATTTTCTTATGTTGTTATCATGATGATGATGATGATTTGTTATCTTTCTTATCTGCGGTACTGTGTATCCTTCATATTTGAGCAGGATTATCTTGGCTCTATATCCTAATTGAGTATCTTCAAGCGTCAGGTGCAAAATATTCTTTTCGTCATCAATGGTAGGTATTCTGATAGAGAATGTATCTCTCATAGTATTACTAAAGAGCGGCAAGCTAAGGGAATTACGATATCTAAACAATGGCTATTAGTTTACGGAAAAACACAACATACTTTTTACACAACTGTTAATAGATCTATATATTGATATATAATACTATTTGTTATCTAGCCCCTTTATCGACCGCTCCTTTTTCTTCATTGGATCTAAGGATGTTTAGAGCCGATCCAGCACGAAACCATTCAATCTGAGATTCATTATAAGAGTGATTCAAAGTTATTGTTTCTACTCCGTTAGTGTGGTTTAATATACACTTGATAGAACTATTTGGTTTAAGTTCATCAAGATCGACTAAACTAATCCTATCGTCTTCCATTATTTTATCATAATCTAATGGATTAGAAAATGTTAAAGCCAATATCCCTTGTTTCTTTAGGTTTGTTTCATGTATTCTTGCAAAACTTTTGACAATAACTGCTGCGCATCCAAGATACCGTGGTGTCATGGCAGCGTGTTCTCTACTACTGCCTTCGCCATAATTTTCGTCTCCTATTATGATCCATTTCAGGCCTTTTTCTTTATATTCTCTTGCTATGTGAGCAAATGATTCGATTTTAGAGTTAAGCATGTCTTTACCCATCCCTATTTTACCTTCATGGTAGGCGTTAACTGCACCAAGAAGTAAATTATCACTTAGTTTATCTAAATGACCTCTATACATTAACCAAGGTCCTGCTGGAGAAATGTGGTCGGTCGTACATTTTCCTTTCACTTTAGCCAATATTGGTAAATTCTCAAAATCTTTGCCATTCCATTTTGTAAACGGCTCAAGTAATTGTAATCTGTTGCTATCTTTATTAATAATTATTTTAACAGAATCAGGATCATCAGCAGGTGCGACATATGTATCCATTGAGTCTTCAAAACCGTTTTCAGGTATTTCTGGGGCGGTTTTAGGGGGATTTAATTTGAATTTTGTTCCATCATTTGCAACTAGTGTGTCTTTAAGAGGATTGAACGAAAGTTTGCCTGCTAGTGCAAAAGCTATAACCAGTTCTGGACTACCGATAAAATTCATTGTTTCTCGTCTTCCGTCATTTCTTCCAGGAAAGTTTCTATTATATGATGTAACAATTATGTTAGGTTCACCTCTTTTTAACTCTGGTCGGTTCCATTGTCCTATGCATGGACCACATGCATTTGCAAGGACATTTGCACCAATATCTTTAAGCAGTTGCATTTGACCATCTCTTTCTATCGTGGCTCGAATCATTTCAGAACCCGGTGTAACCTGTAAAGGTGTTTTAGTTTTGATCCCTTTATCTTTTGCTTGTTTGGCTACATCAGCTGCACGTGACATATCCTCATAAGATGAATTTGTGCAACTGCCGATAAGACTAACCGAAATTGTATCGATATAATTATTATTTCTAAGGTCTTCTGCCATCTTGGAGATGGGTCTTCCGAGATCAGGTGAATGTGGCCCTACAATATATGGTTCCAATTCCGAAAGGTTAATTTCTATTAGTTGATCAAAATACTTTATAGCATTATCTCTATTTTCTTCTATTTCTTGCTCTATTTCTGAATCTGGAGTTAGTAAATTCCTGTATTTATCCGCAAGGTCTGCTATAGATCCCCTTTTTGTTGATCTAAGGTATGTTTCCATTGCGTTATCATAAGGAAATACTGAACAAGTCGCTCCAATTTCTGCACCCATATTTGTGATTGTTGCTTTACCTGTACAGCTTATTGTTTTTGCTCCCGGTCCAAAATACTCTACTATTGCATTGGTACCTCCGGAAACTGTGAGCTTTGATGTCACATATAGAATGATGTCTTTTGGAGCGGTCCATCCATTAAGCTTTCCTTTTAAATACACTCCTATACGTTTTGGATATAATATTTCCCAAGGTAATCCTGCCATTACTTCTGCCGCATCAAGGCCACCCACTCCCATTGCAAGCATACCAAGACCACCTGCGTTTGGAGTGTGAGAGTCGGTCCCAATCATTAGTCCACCGGGGAAAGCATAGTTTTCAAGAACCACTTGATGTATAATACCAGACCCGGGTCGCCAGAATCCTATACCGTATTTTCTTGATGCTGATTCTAGAAATTTGTATACTTCGTTATTTTCATAAAGCGCGGCCTTTGTATCTGATTTACCTTCTACTCTCGCTTGGATTAGGTGATCGCAGTGAACTGTTGTAGGAATTGCTGTTCGTTTTAAACCTGCTTGTATAAATTGTAGAATCGTCATCTGGCCGGTAACATCTTGTAGTGCAACTCTATCTGGATTCAATAAAACATAATCTTTTGAAGGTTGTAATACGAGATCATTATCACCATGGGAACCAGAGTAAAAACTTTTATCAAGGTGCCCGATTAAAATCTTTTCGGATAATGTAAGAGGGCGATCTATTACTTTCCTGTATTTTAAGATGTTATTTTGTAATTTTTGATAAACTCTTCCAATTAAATTGGTTGTTGTATTTTCTGCCTCTATTTTCTGAACAATATTTGACATAAAAGATATACAAAAGGAAATATGTAATCAAGGTATTTATCAATAATGCAATGAATTGTTGCTACGCATATAAAATATGTTATTTCATATTATTTATCAATAACAAAAAAAGTATGATAAAGTTAAAGTTATAATAATATGAATAACCCAATTACGCTCTATTACACTGCGTAAGCTTTTAATTATACTTTATCTATAAATATTGATGGACAAAATTATTGCTTCAATTCCACAATTGATTGAAGAACTTGAAGGAAAAATGCAAATGGTTGCAAATAAACAAATCGATTTTTTATTTGAATGCCATAATATCCAATCACTAAATAGCCCAGAAGAAATTCGGAATTATGTTGATGAAGTTATTGTAGAAATAGCTGCTCTCAAAGAAAAGAAAAATAGACAAACTACAGATGACCCAAATAAATTAAAGGTAAATAAAAGTAACAATAATTAAAATCCTGTTTATTGAAATAATGTCTTTAGTTCCTATAGTGATGTTGATAATATCGCCTTTGTAGTATATCAATAATATAAATAATAATGGTTTTTTATACATAAATAATCGATTTGAAATAAATGCATTTACTATGAGCTGTTATGGTTCTCGTATGCTTATATTCTAGAGTTCAACCCATAAATTGCCTCATCTTTTAGATATATGTGAAATTCATGTTTTTCCTCTTTAGTTTTTATGTATTATTTTCTTGCTGATGATGATATTGCATTGCTATCGGGTAAAACAGATCTATGTGATGTCCCAGCAAAAACTTGTATATTGTTTTTTCCCATATCTGCAACATACACATTTCCTAAAATATCCACAGCAATAGCATAAGGACTTTGGAATTCGCCAGTCGAGGTACCATCTATTCCCCACTTAGTAATGAATTTACCTTCGTTATTAAATTTTTGAATCCTATGGTTTCCTGTATCGGCTACATAAATATTCCCTAAAGTATCTACAGTGATATCTGCGTGATCTTTAAATTGACCATTGCCTGTCCCATATGATCCCCATTTAGTTATAAAATTTAATGTATTGTTGGTAGTGACTGTAAACTTTTGAATTTGGTGATAATTGCTATCAAATACGTATACATTATTAAAACCATCACCAGCAATGTTACTTGATAAATTATCCTTTTCATTATTTGTATTATTTATCGCCGTTGGAATCAAAAACGATCCTTCAGAAGTATCAGTTTGTAATGTGTTGTTAGATGTTTGTAGTGAATACAAATTCCCGTCATTATCTATATATATATCTGATGGATGAAACCTCTCTGGAATAACACTTGGAGTAATTTCCCAATTTCCGATATATGTTCCATTGGAAGAGAACTCTTCAATGCGATAATTACCCGAATCAAGGACATAGATATGATGTTCTGGATCTATCGAAATGGCACTTGCATTATTAAACTGCCCATTACCATTACCATGAGAACCCCACTTAGTAATGAATTTGCCATTAGAATTAAATTCCTGTATCCTGCTATTGCCCGAGTCAACCACGTAAATTTTATTTGAGTCTATAGCGATGTCTGTTGGCCTTATGAACTGTCCGTTACCATTACCAGAAGAACCCCATTCATCGATGAATGTATAGTTCTTATTCTTCGATGATACTGCATAAATATTTAAGTTGGATGAATTTTGGAAAATTATGGCAAGGATTATAATAATAGATATAACAATCACATTTGATGATCTTTTCATCATATGATATGACAATATTTGCAAGTATCCTATACTATAAATAACTTTAAATTTGCATTAATGTGTTAATACAAACAATTCTATTTCATTAGAATAAATTTTGACTTTAATTATATTTTTATTAGTAGTTTTTGAAATAAATGCTTTTACACACGAATAAAAGGATATTTGAACAAGAGATTGAAATTCAATATATTATTGAAATTACGTTATACAAAATTAAATGTTGTAATAAATTGTATACCTAGTTGATGAATTAAGTTATCCTGGTGACATTAGAGGGGGTTTAACCTTAAATGAAATCTAATATCTGGAAACCCTCATCATACAGAAGTGATATATAGCACCTTTCCCAAGATTTATTAATTATATATTGATATGTTTGACTATTTCTTTGAAATTTTTATAATGCCTTATGAACAAAGAATAAGGGCCATTAGAGAAGGATTAGAACCAAAAAAAACAGAGATAATCGAGGACGATGAAGAAATATCTAAAAGAATAATTCAAATAATAAATAAATCGGAATATTTGTGCATTTGTTCAGTTATTGGTGGTGATATACAATTTAGTTATATTAATTTTTTTTATGTTATTGGTGAGATCTTAGAAAAACAACAAAATGGAAATCATAAAGGAATAAGATGGATTACATCAATAAATAATAATAATGATGTGGAATTAGTCAAAAAATTTTTGAATAATGGTATACAAATAAGACACGTATACAATAAACCATTCGTTAGCTTTTTATTAAGTAATATTCTTTTTGCTTCTACAATAGAAAAAAAAGATGAAAAAGGAAGGATAATTACTAGTCTTCTCTCCAGTAATGATCCCTTATATCTTGATCATTATAATGCAATTTTTGAGGAACAATGGAAATCAGGAATCGATGCTGAAGATCGCATAAATGATATCGAGAAAGGTCGCTATATTAATATTAAGATTATACCTAGTTCTAAAGAATCATTAAAATTATTATATGATCTCTATGACTCGGCTCAAGATGAGGTTTTAATATTACTTCCTTCTTTAAATGGATTTTATCGTACGGAAAAATCAAGTGGTTTTAAAACTTTAAATGAATTAGGATTTAAAGGGCTAAAAATTAAAGTTTTGAGTCCAATGGATTACAAAAACCAAGATAAATCAGATAAAATAAAATCTAATTATGATAAAATAGAATTTAGAAGTTTACAATTTACTTTGCAGACTATTAACAGAATTACAATCCTTGATAGATCGAAAACGATGATATTGGAAATAAAAGATGATGTCAAAGATAATTTTATTGATGCATTCGGTTTGGCAATATTTATTGACGGCAAATCTACAGCATCATCTTATGCTGCAATATTTGATAGTCTTTGGAAGCAAACAGAGATGTACGAACAACTACAGTTACAAGATAAGATGCAAAAAGAATTCATTAATATTGCTGCTCATGAGTTAAGGACTCCTTTACAGCCAATACTGGGTTTAGCAGAAATTGTTAAAAATGAAATTAAAGATAATTCACATCAGAAGGAATTACTTGATATTGTAATTAGTAATGCCAAAAGATTAAAAAAATTATCCGAAGATATTTTAGATGTAACAAAAATCGAAAGTCATTCTTTGAAATTAAATAAGGAGAATTTTGATATTAATGCTTTAATTGTAAGCATAATCGATGATTATGTGAGATATAGTTTGAATAAAAAGGCCATTAAATTTGCAGACTATTTCTTTAAAGAAAAGATTATTATATATGCTGATAAAAATAGAATAGGTCAAGTTATTTCGAATTTAATTGAAAATTCTGTCAAATTTATTTCAAAAGAACAAGGCGAATGTGTGATATCGATAAAGACAGAAAAGAAAAAAAATATTGATAGCTCAAAAATAGTGGTTGTTCATATAAAAGATACTGGTAGTGGGATTGATATGGATATATTGCCGAGATTATTCACAAAATTTTCATCTAAATCTTTCCAAGGAACGGGTGTAGGTTTGTATATCTCAAAAAATATTATTGAGGCTCATGGCGGACAAATATGGGCAGAAAACAATACTGAGGATGGTAAAAGCGGTGCAACATTTAGTTTTAGTTTGCCTTTTAAAGACCGTTAAATTATATTGTTTTTTTATAGTATTTTTATTCTCGATATTGCTTTAAGGGATATTTTTGTTAATTTACATATCCGAATAGTGTACCACAAGTTTTAAAGAATAATTGACTATATGGTAGCTATGGTTATAGAGAAAATCTATTCTATCTATTATAATGCAATTACAGTCTAATCGATTTGGTGGCCTCATTTAAAATGTAGACATTATTCCAACTAAATCAATATACAATTCTATAAAAATTGTATCATTTTTTTAAATATTAATAGATTTTTTAAAACAAATCCTATTGAGAATCCATTTTTGTTATATTTTAAAATGCTTTGTTGCCTGATTCCTATACCCTTTAATTCCATGATGGATTCTGTCTAATTGGCATCATCTATTGTACAATGATGCTTTTAACATCATTTCATGTATCATATTTTTCAGTCTAACCTCGGAATATCTCCCTATCAAACGTTCTTTTTATAGAATAAATTTTTTTTACCAATAATCCATCTGCTGTGTCCATAGGTTACAATGCTATCCTTCCATCTTTACAAGTCATTTTCTAAATATAACTGATAGATTTATTTGAATATTCATTTTTGGTATCAGGGTATTTTTATGGTTATCAAAATACACTCTTACTTTCTTTTATTTATATTGAGGAGAGGCCTTATCTAATGAACAGATAGATAATACGTGGAAATTTATCACGTATTATCTTTAGGATTTACAGGAATGTATCACTGCCATTGATTATGTCATACTTTCTAAAGAGTAGTTAATTTCCATGCTTAATGCTCAAGATTCATGAGTGATGGCTAAAAATATTTTAACCAAATATTTCTTTTCTTTGAAAATTCTAAAACTTGTAAATAAATAGTTTTGATTAATTAAAATCGAAATTTTATAATGTATATCGGTGGCTCATATTTTTAAAAAGGTTTTAGAATTTTTGATTACCAGATCAGCAAAATCTTCAATCGAAATTACCTTTATTGGGTCCATTATGTGATGTCTTTTTTGAAGGTTAATTTTAGGTGATTTGTAATTTTGTTTTATTTGTAACATGAGTAAATGATTTTTTATTTCTTTTGTTAATTCTATATTGCAAATTTTACTATTATTTATTGCGAGAAGAGATGCTTGCATCATTCCTGTCAAATGATCTGCTCCCTTTTCCTCATGAAAGTGCGGGTTTCTTGATTCTATTTGAAATATTTCAATTCCTTTTTCGATTATATTCGAAGAATCTGTAGGTAGCAGGCCTCCGAATTTTTCCAAGATGTTGATAAATTCATAAGGTTCCACTGAATATCCGCTCGAGTAATTTAGGTTTTCGGCAAGAGTCATAGATAATGCATGTTCTCCTGCATTTCCTGTCGATATGATTTCACTTTCATAGCCTGTAATATTGGAAATTAATGCATTAAGATATTTATTGCTATATTCAGAAATTCTTCCCCATTTTGGGAATTGTAATTTATTATTTACAATTTTGGGTTTAGATCGCCAAGATACTCTTACGTTACTATAGGGAGTAGTTGCCATTTTGAAACCCACTGCAAAAATCTTTACATATTCATTTACTGCGCCTGGAAAATAATTATCACTATCAATAAAACCAATATATTTTTTTTTTTGCATTTTTGCTAATAGAATACCAATTACCATCCCTTCTGCTTTTCCATTACGAATATGACTTTTGGAATCTAGAATTGATGTATATTTTACTTTTTTAAATATTTTAGCAAGCTCATTATCTTTTTGATGAATGACCATTATTTTTTTGTCTGCAAACTGTGAATATTGTCTAATCATTTCTACCTCCATGGAAAATCTATCAACTGGGGCTCTTTCGCTATTTGATACTATGATGATAAGACATTCATTCGGAATACCACTCAAAACTCCCTCGAGGAGACCTATTTTTTCGTTTTTTAATGGAATGACTATGGCTAATTCACGGAATATACTTGATAATTCCTGATAACTATATGCTCTGGTAGATTGTTCATGATTGTGAGCACTAGTTCTAGGCATTTCTCCTGAATCTAATTCATAAATTTTTTGAAGTTCATGAATGCTAACTGCTCCTATTCTTTCAGTATGTCTCGATGGATAATCTAATCTCATGTATTCACATTCTATTATATATATTAGCTTATAAATAAGATACATAACAATTGATAAAAATGTATATTATTATCCTCTATCACTCTTAAAAACCAAAATCCGTCTATAATATATCGTGTATATGGCATCTCAAGTATGACAAAAAAGTTTTCAAACAATCAATTGATTTGGTTTTTATTTTTAACAAATTCAAAATGATAATACCATATTCTAGATCATCTTTTGTCCTGCATTTAGAATTATACTAACCTATCGCTAAATGTTTAGATTATGTATAACATCTTAAACATAGACGGCATCGAATGCCACCAAAAGATATCGCTTATGCGATATATCTTTGCTTTCTTGCGCTCTCACTCTCGCTCTAGAAGCTCCATGAAGAATTATCACTTTACAAATGGTTTAGGGAGGCTGAAGTTAAAATTGATAGATCATGTCATTATATGATAATATTTCTCTATTAATTGTATATTGTATTATCATGGAATCTAAATTTAAATTGGCTGTTTTTGACATGGATGGTACTGTAATCGATGGTAGACTAATTGAAGTTGTATCTAAAAAATTTGGAATATGTGATAAAGTCAAACAAATACAGTCTGATTCATCTATTTCTGGATATATTAAAACTCAAAAAATAGCTTCTATTCTCAAGGGAATAGATGAGATGGAAATAATGTTTGCTTTAGAATCCATACCTTTAATGAAGAACTGTCATGAAGTTATATCATTATTAAAGAAAAAAGGATACAAATTGGGTATAATTACAGATAGCTATAGTATCGCAGCTAAAATCTTGGTAAATAAATTGAATTTAGATTTTTTTGCTGCGAATGATTTGAAAATATCTGGTGGAATAATCACAGGTGAAATAAATATGCCATTAGGATGGGAAAAAATAAACTGCTACTGTAAGATTTCTGTTTGTAAGCGGTATCATTTGGAGTTTTATGCCAAAAAATACGATGTAGATATTAAAAATACCCTTGCTATTGGTGATACCAAGGGTGATATATGCATGATTAATCATGCAGGAACCGGAATCGCATTTATGCCAAAGGATGATTACATTCGTAAAAGCAAGAATATTATCAATAGACCTGATCTGTTAGATATTATGAATTATATAAAAAAAACTTAAATCTGAATATAAATATATTTTTAAATTATTTCAATACTATTTATATTTTGTTCAATAATATTAGATTACCTAAGGAAATTATAAAAATGTGTGGAATTGTTGGAATTTTAAATAAAAAGGATGGAAATGTTACCCCATTGATAAGTAAAATGTTGTATTGTATGAAAAATCGAGGCCCGGATGGTGTTGGATTGGCCACAGAGAATCAGGTAATTTACTCTAATACTTTGGATAAATTATTTTTTTCACAAGCAAATGGTCATGAGGTTTTAGGACATAGTAGGTTGGCAATAGTAGGTGGTTCTTGTGGCCCCCAACCATTTATGAGTTGCGATAAAAAACTTTTACTTGAACACAATGGTGAAATCTATAATTATAAAAAACTTAAGAATCTTTTGTCCCATCATAATTTTATTACTTCAACCGATAGTGAAGTTATTGTTCACCTTCTCGAAGATCATTATCAAAAAACTAAAGGTGATCTTATTGAAGCGATAAAAAGAACAGTTGATCAACTTGATGGTATATATATTCTAGCAATAAAAGAACAATCTACCGGCAATATTGTAATAGTACGAGATGGTATTGGAGTCAGGCAAATTTACTATGGTGAAAATAATGATTTTATTGCCTTTGCATCCGAGAAAAAAGCTTTATGGGAAGTAAATATGTTTAATAATATTCAAAGGCTTTTACCTGGATATGCTCTAGTCATTTCACATAGAAATGGATTTTCCAATTTTAAGACTACTCTTATTCCGATTACGGTTAATACAAAAAAATCTATTGGTGAAAGGTATCCAATTCTATATACCGATATTGATTCAGCCGTTAATGCATATAGTAATACATTATTCGAATCTATGAAAAAACGTGTGGGTGATTTTAAAAAAATTGGAATAGTTTTTTCTGGTGGAATTGATAGTGTAATTGTAGCTTATTTAGCAAAACAAATGGTTCCAGAAGTTGTTTGCTATACTTCTGGAATTAAAGATTCAAATGATATTGTTAATTCCCTTACAATTGCAAAAAGTCTTGATCTCAAATTGGAAGTAGAAGAACTGAGTGAAATGGATGTCGAAAAAATTATCCCAAAAATAATTAATATAATTGAAGATGATAATATGGGTCAGGTGGAAGTCGCCATACCTATCTATGGTGCTGTTAAATTGGCTCATGAACAAGGAATACGAGTTATGCTTACCGGCCAAGGAGCTGATGAACTTTTTGGGGGATACTCGTGGTATTCTAAAATCGTTAAAAAATATGGATACGAGAAAATTCTGGAGTATATGATTCAAGATCTTAAGCTATTATATAAAGAAACATTGGAGAGAGAAGATAAAATAACCATGTCGCAGAGTATAGAATTACGAGAACCTTTTTTGGATACAAATTTGATAGATACGGTATTAAGGATTGATCCACGACTTAATATTCAAAACAATGGTAGTAATTATGATAATCTTGGAAAACGAGTACATCGCAAATTAGCTGAAAAAATTGGAATCCCAAAAGAAATTGCATATAGAATAAAAGAAGCAGCTCAACATGGTTCCGGAGTACATGATCTTTTAGATTCATTGGCTAGAAAAAATGGGTTTAATGAATCCCGAATTAATTCTATATATTTAGAAAAGTTAAATAAAAGAGAGCTTATTGGGAGTTCACAAAGATATGGACATCTTTTTGAAAATGAGAATATATGGACCATAGAGCCACATATACAAATGTATTTGGAAAATATTGCATTGAATATTTTACCAAAAACTTAATTAAATATTAATTTTTTTCATTTTCTTGCTTTTACATATTTTTGATATCTTCTTTTTCCCTCTAATTTTGGGAACAACTTTTTGTTTTTTGAATACTATTCTAATACAATCCTTTGATAAATTATATCAAAATAATATTAATATTTTGTTTAGAATGCATTTGACTAGATTATTTTAAAGATCTTAGCCTATTCTTTATAAAATACTAATTATTGATATGATGCTAATAAAGTTGTTAGTTATATTAATTTATATTTCATGCGATTATGTATACTTCAAATATGTTATTTTCTTTATAGTTTTCAAAAATATGCTATTTTAAAAAGTTCGTTATAATATATGTTTTATTTTTCTATGTTTTTAATTAAAGAAAATGGTTAAAAGGATTGAAGATTTGTCGACAGAATCCTATCTTTTATCTGGAACTAATTGGTGATATGATGAATTGCAGATACATTGGAAAGAATTTTATGTGTGTATTAGGCCAAATAAGCAAATAATACCAATCTATATAAAATGATGCGTATTTTATATTATTGCATGTCACAGGGAGAATGGTTTACTACTTATTTGCAATACGAGAATCTAAAGGAGATGTTAAATATTATACTTTATACCTCACAATCTTTTATGACTACAATGCCATTGCTCTACCATATAACATATCAAAATAAAGAAATACTATTTATTCATACGGGTATAGTTGGAGGCGTTGTAGCTCATTATCATGTTCTTGAAACAAAACCCCCGACAAAATTTGTTGAACTAAATAAAATGACTTCCGACTATAAATTTGTAGAATCTATTGGTAAAGACCACTATTCTATTTATCTTCCAATTGTCACTTTGGTAAGATCTACTTTGATGTTTCCTATAGATAACTGATACAAATGTTGAAATATTTATAATAAATGAATAAAATTTAACATTTTTTCTAGTAATTCCACATAGTATTAGAATAATTTGAGTTGATATTTTGAGATTTCTTTATTCTGTTAGATAATATATATTCCTTTAGTATGCACAATCAGGAATTTTTTAACAATTTTTTAGATAGAACAATGATAACGCCCCTATGCAAAAGTAATTTTATTCAAAAGAATACAATGTCCTTTAAATATCATTATTCTATATTGTTAACTTTATTAAACGAGAGTAAATCAAATACTCTTTAAGAATTCGTACTAAACAATAAATGAAATGCTATTTTTCGTTATCCAATAGTAAATTTGGCATATTTGACAAATATTATTCTGAGTTTAGATATTACTTTAATAAAACCCATAGCATAGGAAGGTACTATATAATTAGAAGAAGTTGATTTTGAAAATATGAATGGTTCTATACTATTTCATGGATATCTTGAAATATAAGATGAAAAAAATATTTGTACAATAATTGATAAAAGGGTTTTTTAAAAACAATATGATAATGTGTAGATAGGTTCAATCAAAAAATTCAATATATAAAAAATGTACTCTCTTTATTGCAGAGGTTTGTTGTATTGTTTAAGATCTGTTTAACTGTTTTAAAACCGGATTGAATGCAATCATATTATATTGTAATCAGTTAATATTTTATATTGTGCGATATCGTTATTTATATATAATATCTTGCCCTAAAATTTATTTGCACAAAAACTGTATTTTTATTCCATCGGGATCATAAATATAAAACGAATAGGGATATTGTTGGTCTGACTCATCTAATGTCTCATCAGTGGAAATTTTTGATTCAATAAAGCGATTCTTTAACCTATTTATCTCTTCTCTGTTAGGGAGGATAATTGCATAATGATCAAGCCCCGGCATGTAATGATTGTTGTTTGCTGGTAAAATATTTGTTCCTATCCAAGTATTAATTGCTATGTGATGGTGATAACTATTAGCAGCAAAAAAAAGGGCGCCGGGATATGATGCAGTATGATATAGACCAAGAATATCATGGTAAAATTTTTTTGATCTAACGAGATTGGATACATGCAAATGGACATGACCTATCTTTGTACCCGATGGCAATCCATTCCATATTTCTTCTATATCTTTACTTAGTAAATATGTTACGTTTAAAGGCTCGGTAATCATATGTACCTTATTGTTAATCCATTTCCATTTCGTAGACGATCTATCTTTATATACTTCAATCCCATTGAAATCAGGATCATGAATATATATTGATTCTGATACACTATGATCTGCCATACCGTCATAATATTGTGATTCAAGGTTATTTTGAATATGTCGAAGAAAAGCCGATAGATATTTGATTTCTGGTAAAAGTATTGCAAAATGATAAAGTCCTGCCTCTTTTTTTATTTCACTAATACTTATAGTATTTTTATCTTTTACTTCAGTCAAAACAAGTAGTAGTGAAGATTCTTCTTTATAATCCGTAGCCAATGATAAAAATGCTGTCTTTTGATTTGATCTTTTTTCTAAAACTTTGAATCCAAAAATCGATTGATAAAAATTGATAGATTTTCTTAAGTTCAGTACTTTTAGTTTAACGTGATCAATTTTAATTGAAGGATTAATAATAAAAGAATCATTTTTAAAAACCATATTTCTATTAATGATTCTTTATATTTATTATTAAAAATAATAATTTTTAAGGATCAAGCAAAATATTAGATTTCTTGCATAATTAGGACCATGAGAAAAATTTCAAATGATGGAATACATCTTGATCGTAATCAGAGAATTAAAATGTAAATATTACACAATATAATTGATAGGTTGTAAAATTTTGATAGGCGTCTAATTATGCAAGAGATTTATTATTTTATAATCGATATATTTGAAGATCTGCTTGCTTAAGGAAAGTCTATAGTTTGAAGGTGTTCTATTTCATTTATGATTTCGAGAAATAGATGCTCGGTAGAATAACTATGAAAAAACTTTTTATTCTTGGAAATAATCAAATTAAAGTCTATTTAAATGCGAAAATACTAATGAGTAAGTGAATTTCCATAAATTTTTTGGAAAAGTTTGAGTTATCTGACAAATCAGAAATAGCAGCAGACCTGCTTTGTTGCACGATTATTTTAAATCGTTTATTGCTAACGTTTTGTTAGTAACATTATAACGAAAACAGTGAAAAATGGATTATCATTGTCCTAAATAAAGTATATTTTTAACTATCTATTTTTCGTATCATGCAACAAAGCACAGCAAAACATATTCTTCATAGTATAATCTATGGTGTATATTTTTACTTTTCATGCATTTCTTTAAGAAGAACAGCAGCCTATAGATTATCATCTTCTTGCGTTATTAAAAAACCCTATTTCCATCTGGAACTGATTGATTCCAAAGTATAATCCTTAGAAATTATCATCAGAGAAAAAGAAGGTTTCCTACTATGTTATGTACAAGACCGTTATAAAAGTAGGTTCCAGAGTACATTTGGATCTGATTGGTTGCTGCTATTATTGAATCTGAGAAGAACAAAGAAATCCTCAGAATGAGCATATAAAGAGAACAAAAAACATGTTTGTGGTGACAGAGCGTTTTCTATAAGATATTGTATAATAATGTGAAGAACATCCAGTTTCAACCATAGGTGGTGGAAATGGTAGTGGTACTTGGTATGCTAATCAAGCATACAGTTCCTTGAAAATAAACCATTATATTTATTCTTCTTTTGTACATAAGAATGAGAAAAGCAGCATCATTATTGAAAGGACTATGCAATATATCAAAAACAGAACCAAAGAATGTTTTGACGATTACTTTCCTTGTAGAAAAAAAGAAATGTAAACTAAAACATGTGATTAACTGGCTTAATCTTTTTGTAGACTTATAACAAAGAATTATGTATTAGTGAACAGCGCCTGTTGCTGTTCATCCACAAATATTTGGGTACCTTTTTTTTTGAATTTATCTTTCTCGTCTGAGACGCTGTGGTGTTATCATGTACCTTTCTTGAAACCTTCTCTTGTTTGAACCCTAATTTTCGAAGGATACTGCATATGTATGTGAATATAGTGACACATTATACCACTTTTATAATTACCTATTTTACTTGTTTTGTGTTTCACCATTGGTTGTTGCTTTCTTTTAGTTCTTTCTTAATTTGGTACATGATCTATTCAGATAGCTCAGGAGGCATACCGCTTTTTGTTCCATCTTATAGGTCTTCTAAGCCTTCTTTATTATATCCTTTTAGCCACTCTAAAGCCCAAACAAGGATTACTTGTGCATTTCTTTTACAATACGAAATGGAATTTATCCATCGTCTTGTATTCTGAGAATTACCCATGATAACCTTTCCTTGACCTTTGAATCATTTTCTTTTTTGTACACCTACCATTTTGGATTTGTTCCGCGATGACATTTAGTAAAGGAAATTGAAAATGCAATCAATCTTGCAAAACTACTAAAAGAAAATCATATTGGAAAAGAAATGATGATAGTTGGAATCCTAGATCCTCATTTTAATGATTATTATCCTAAAAAAAAATAAAGGCATTAACTATTTTAAGTTGTTTAATATATTTTCATAGATGAGTGACAAACAACAATACAAAAATCCTATTCCCACTGTAGATACCATAGTTCAAGTAGACTCGAAAATTTTATTTGTTAAAAGAAAGAAGGATCCCTTTAAAGGACATTTAGTGTTTCCAGGTGGTTTTGTAAACGAGGGTGAAAAAGTAGAGGATACAGCATTGCGAGAGGTTAAAGAGGAAACTTCATTATCGGTAGAACTTGTGGACATTCTAGGAGTGTATTCGGATCCTTCGAGGGATCCAAGAGGACATATCATCTCCACCGTATTTATAGGAAATATCCCTGCGGATAATAATGACAAAGCAAAGGCAGGAGATGACGCTGAAGAACTAGAATGGATAGATTTAGAAAACATAGATAACCAAAATCTAGGATTTGACCATAAAAAGATATTATCTGACTTTAAGAAATGGAAACAATCCCATAGAGGTACCTATTGGTCATCGCGATAAAGATAAACAATAAAAATATATTTAAATAGTATTTTAGAGGCATAATAACAAAATTACTAACATTATAATGTGATTTGTTATGGATAAAAGTTAAAAGTGCTTATCTCAAGGAAAAGAGAGAAGAATTATCAAAACATAAAAAGAAATTGTTAATTAACAGAGTCGTATTATAAAATAAAATAGTAAGCAAATGATAAGTTATACGTTATATCTATTTGGATCAAGGTGTCAAAATTGTAAATATAATTATATATTACAATATCCATTCCATATGAAAAAATATCAATTGAAAATAACTCTGTTCCAATAAAAATTTTGAACGAAATTATAGAGTATTTTTAATGCAAAAAGGAAAGTTATATCAATTGGATATGAATATACTAATCGGCCCTGTTAACTTAAGAAAACGCTATAGCTGAAAACTTGTTATACCATATATTGAAATATCAAAGAAAGAGAACCAAACCTAAAGATATTGCTCTCTTTGTATCTCTTCCATTTTCTTGATGGTCTTTCCTATAGAAATACTGCAAAAGCATTACAAAGGTTTGTTCGTGGTAATGGATCTATCCTAAAAAACTGATTTTATGTGCCACATCAAGGGTTTGATGGAAAGTTTTTTTTGTTATAGAGGGTTTGTTCTAAGGCAAATTCAAAAATCATACAGTCTCAAGCCTATTCTTGGAAGTAATTCATAACGCTCTACTGGACAAACCAGATCTATTCCCAACACTCCTTTGCTATATTTATACAGTTTCTAGCATGATATCATGGATCATATATAATATGCCATAAGGAGGATAAAGAGAATACCAAAAAAGATAAAGAATAAGTTAAAGTAATTTAGATCTTACTATTCTGCACATTAGCAGTAGTTACATCAACAGTTAGAGATACTATAAAATCACTTGCTGTTGAAGATATAAGATGCGGTTTGTATCTGAAAACTCATCCATTGGTATGACTATATCTTCAGCTTGCATCTGTATAGATGCCATGATATGGTACCATTCCTTTTTTCATGTCTGTTTTGTGTCAGACACTGCCTTTTGCTTTTAAAAGATTACTGTATACTGTTTTTATAGAAAGATCAATCATTACCAAACGCTTTGTAATTAACCGATATCCTATTGCTGATATTTTATATTTTATATTCGTAGTAGAAACGGACTATAATCTTCAGCCTAATGTACGCCTACTGCATGGACAGGATACTGATCCACAGTCTAATGCTAGTTTGTAGTTATATTGGTATTCATGTTAAGAAAAGTATATAACCCATTATTTGAATCAAGACTAAATCTATCTTATAATAAAGCATCTTAAAATTACAGTTGATGGTGAATATACATATGGTCTACCAGTTTTCATGGTATAACAGGCCAAGGTATACAACCTATCAAATAAATAGCAAAAAAGGATGGAATCCTTTGATCTATCAAGATCTAATTTTTGGGATGGTGCTTATCAAAATAATGGTTCGATGGTTAGATTTAAGCTGTTCTTTGAGACATCGAGAGACAATTTGAATTATGATCAATCCTCAGATAACTATCGATATGCGATAATTCTTAAAGATTTTTTACAAGTTATGAAAAATGAGTAATAATTATTTTATAAAAAGAAATGTAACTAATGAAAATGATTTAGACACACAACTACAAAAATCATCGCAAAAATTACCATCAATATCTCTTTTGAAATTTCCATTTATTCTTAAGGAAGATCAAACAGCAGCGGTAAATGCATGGATTAACAATAACCACAGGGGAACAATACTTTATAGTACAGGAACTGGAAAGACTGAAATAGCATTTGAATGTGCAAAAATACTAGCAACTCATAATTTATCATATGATACACAGCTATTACACACAAAAAAATCTGTAGCAGATATCGATAAAATTCCAAAAAATGGACAAAAAGAATTTGAAGCCTCGTTAAATCAAAATAATTTTAACATAGTTACAAACAACAATAATGAGAATGTTTCTTACTCTTTTTTTAACATTTTATTTCTTGTACCTCGTATTTCACTAATTGATCAAACCATCAGCAGGTTGATTTCTTATGGTATTCCAAAAGAGAACGTAGCCGCTTATTTTGGTGAACGAAAAGAGATAGCAGAAATAATAATAAGCACCTACCATAGTGCAATAAGGAATCCAAATCTAATAAGACGTTCAAATATGGTTATATTTGACGAAGTACATTTAATTAGCGATACATCAAAATCATTCCGCAAGATTTTTGATATTGTAGTGGAAGATCCAAAAAAAGCAATTTTAGGGCTTACTGCTACTTTGGATAAAAAGGATTTTAAAAATAACACTATTTTAACAGTATTACCGCCAGTAATAGAATATTCTGTAAGTAAGGCGGTTAAAGATAAAAGATTGGCAAAACCTATAGTAATCCCAATTAAAGTATCTCTTACTGAAAAAGAACAAGAGGAATATAATACCTTTTCTACCAAAATTAAGAACATTTCAAATAAATTCAAAAGATATGATGTAAATTCAATGACTGACTTGTTGAAAAAGGGTGGATTCGCAAGTGGAATGGCAAAAGCATGGTTTGCAAATATTAGAAAGAGAAAATTATTGTTAAGCTATGCTGAAAATAAACTATCTGAAGCAGCAAAGATCATATCAAAGAAATTTCCCGACGAAAAAATCATGATTTTTAGTGAAACTATCGAATCTATTGAAAAATTAAAAGATATATTAAAGATTCAAGGAATAGAATCAAAAATTATTGATGCTAAAGTAAAGGCATCAGAAAGACAAACTATACTTAAAAACTGGGGAATTACCTTTAAAATACTATTATCATTACATACCTTAGAAATAGGGTATGATGTCCCCCAAGTAAGAATAGAAATTATTTTGGCCTCTACATCAAATATTAATCAGATCGCCCAAAGAGTAGGGAGAGTATTAAGAAAACATGAAGGCAAAAATATTGCATTAATTTATGTAATTTACGTTCCCGACACCAAAGATGATAACGTTATTGAAGTAATACAAAAGGCAGTAGAAGGACATGAAGTTGATATTAGTGATATTTTGAACGAGCCACCCATCAGGAAATCATCTGAAAAAAAGAAAAGAAAAGGAAAAGAAGCAAAGCAAGAAAATGTTATAACTGATGCAACAATAAAAAAAGTTAAATTAAAAGATGACAAAGAAGAGAATTTGGGCGGAAAGAAACGCGTTAACGAGATTCGACTACTTGAGAAAAAAATCCAAAAAGCGTACAACATAATAGAATCAAGTCTCCAACAAGGAACTTTCATAATAGAACAATATAAGACAAATGAAAAAGGTAACATCAAAAATAATGGTGATAAACACGATGAAAGTAAATTAAATCATGGTAACAATAACATAAAAAAAGAAGAAATAATATATAGGATAATGAGCAGCAAAGACAAAGACAAATTTTATGAAGTAAATCTAGAAAAAAAGAGTTGCACTTGTGCAGATTTTGTATTTAGAAAAGTAAAATGTAAACACATTATAGCAGCAGAGATCATTTTGCCATGATTTGTATGTAATAATCAAAATATCTGATGTGATATCCCTTGCCTAATTAGAAACAATCTACACTTTCCATTACAGATGCTCTATATATTTTACTGTGATTGGTTAATTATATTATAGTTTATCCCACCAGATACTATATCCAATATCTTATACTTTTTCAAATTGTTTCTAAATACTCCACCACCCTGTGTTCTGTAATTTTTTCAATCTTTCGTCCTTTCTCATGGTCTGCTGTTTTATAAAGGATATAGCCACGATGATTTTTAACCATAAGATGGTTCTTTATTGTAGTACATCTCTCCTACTTACCTGAATAGAATTTATTCTGTTCTTATCTGCTGATATTGATTGTATCCGCTATTCTGCACAATCTGCAACAGCCATAAATCCAGGAAAATACTTTTCAATTTCTGCATTTTAACCTCTTTGATTTGTTGCATAAATTATGACAGGGTATACTTTTTCTTGTCATATACAATATTCAATCTTTTAAATGTCATTCAAATGTTGCCCATCTGAATCAAATAGAAATCCTGTTAAAGTGTAGATAATGTAAAGCCAATAGCAATTATCAAACTTATAGATGATAATAATAATACTCGCAATATCAAATATCTACAATGTCAAATTAAAATCTTTTAAAGAATTTGTCAATTTAATGCTCTGTTATTTTGGTAACATAACCATATTAAATTTTTTGTTAAATTAGTTGTTAGGCAATTCATTTTTTTATTACAAGTATCTTATTTATGTTTTGAAAAACTTAACACATTTTTGAATACAGACATTGGGTTTGTTGTCTTGTAGATACATCAATATGAAGGCAAAATATTTGATTAGATCTCTTGCATAATTATGCCTAAACAGCTTTATGACTGCTATTTCTTCCATGAAATGCTTACTCTTTGATTTCATATGATAAGTTATCTCGAAAACCCATTCTTTTTAAATCGCTTACAGGCCTAACAATAAAAGAATTTGATAATATCTACAAAATTGAAATAGCAAAAAGATATCATAAACACAAGATCAAGTGTTTATCCAATAGAAAAGGTAGGGAACGAAAGTTTGGTGCTATAAGCAGACATTTCAAACTTGATGTAAGGGGCCGATTTCTTATGCTTTTAGTGTACTATCGTCTTTATATCACATACACATTAGATGGCTTTCTCTTTGATTTGGATCAAAGTAGCATTTGCAGAGATATTCAAAAGATGGAGTATTGAATATGATAAGATAATGCGTACCAATTCCACAGAAAACATATCAAATAACCAAAAGGCTGAAAATGGCGCTAGAGGAAGTTGAAAAGTATTTTCCTGGATTTATTGCTTTTACCGATTGTACTGCGCAACAAATCCCAAAGCATGTAGATAAGAGAAGACGCAAGGCTTTATTCAGGCAAAAAGAAACGACATACTACATTAAAGAATCAGATTGTGGTCAATAATCCGAGATATCTCATTCACAATGCAAATCATAAGAAAGGAAGAAGAGGCATGACTATATCGAATATATAAAAAGAATCATCCTATCATGTCCAAGATTTTTTAAATGTGTATTACCTTGGATATCTAGCAGTAGAAAGGGATTTTCCTGCAGAACAAAAATCATCTCTACCATATAAAAAGAAAAGAAATCAAAGAGTTGCCTCAAGAAGAAGAAGAAAAAGAGCAGAATAAAAAACATTCTAGAAAGAGAATAATTATAAAGCATACTATTTGTAAAATAAAAAAGTACAGGATAATGAGCGATATATTTAGAAACAGGCTTCGGAAGTATGATAAAATTTCAGATATAGGGTAGCAGGACTGATAAACCATAGAATTATGAATCAGTATCGGTAGAAATCGATATAGTATCCAATTGGAAAGTTTGGATTGTTTCTAATTATACAAGAGATCGATTAATTATTTTTGCATATTCATAAAATAAAAATAATTATTGTTATCTGAATTATGATATTGTCTACTATGTAGAAATAATGCGAATAACTGTTCTAATGTTACTTTTTGATGTTTTAATTGCATCTCAACTATTGATGATTGTATGTATATACTTCCTTCTATCACCATTCGCATCTTCCAAAGAGTAGAATGTGACACGTTCAGGTGTACGCAGAATAAATATATCTTTAAAATAAATTCATCTTGAGAAGAGAAAAATTTATCAGGGTCTTCTTGATTTAGGTTAGTTATATATTTTCAATTTCATTTAATGCCTCTCTAAATCCATCTTCCTTTAACTTATTTATGGTTTTGGTAGAGAATTCTGCAGCTTTTCCAAAAACTGTATTGCCATCATCTTTTCTGTTTATATATACTACTTTTGCAATATCAAATCTTCCTTCAATAATATCTTTGTATTTCCTATCGGAAATGGTTTGGTCTTTATTATCCTCATAATCATAATCATTGTTATTATCTTGTTTTTTCTCAATCTCTTTTTCATTCTTTTTGCCATGTATTGGTATACCTCTTTTTTTGCTTTTTGCTATCTTTTTATTTAGCATATTTTCAAGGTCATCAATGAATTCTTTGCTTTCACTGGGTCCAAATTTTTCCAAATGTTTTAATGCAAGGTTCCTCACCTGTCCGTACAATATTATATAATCGCTGATCAGCTGAGCGACTTTAATATCGTATTGCGTTCTGTCATGGAATCTAATATCCATCTCCCTATCTTCAATTGTATCTGCATCTGCTGGCAATTCGTTTCCTTGTTCTACAGTAGGATAAAGGTTAACAATATAAACCTCTAGATGAGGGACATATTTTTTTTCATCATTGCCTTCTTCATACCAATAATCCCTATGTGCTTGAATTAGTTCCCTTAACGGAGTATTGCTAAGATAAGCACCATCCCAAAAATAGCGTTCTGTATCTTTTTTCTCTCTTTCGCTATATGCTGTGAATTTTGGATATTGGTATCTTAAATGCGGAGACATGCTTGCACTAACATGTTCGATTGAAATACCCTCAGGATATTCTATTACATAATTAAAATTATCTTTTCTATCCTCAGCCGTAGATTTACCATCTGTGTATTTGGTTTTACCTAGATAACTATCAAAGGTTACTGCAGATGCAGCATCCATTACATCAACACACACTAGCAATAATCGAGGCTCTCCTTTTTCAAACTGGGTTTTGAGTGGGTACTTTTCATAATCCCAATACTTTTTTATTGTCTTTGTCAATGGAGTGTTATCAAATCTTGCAAAAGAAGGAATGCCCAAGAAAAATTTAGTATCAGGTTGTGAGAAATTAGGTGACATTACATTAGGAACTCCTGCAAAAAGAAAATGAATCCAAGAAAAATATCTCCGAGCAGCTTCGGCGGATGCTACGGGCGATACGTTTTCAGGACTATAAAAATAAAATTGTGAAATGGTGGCCTGGCCTTCTTTAATGCCAAATATATTTCCCTGTTTCTTTGAAAGGAAACTATAATTTTGAATAATTGTTTTGCTAATTTGGTTCCAACCATTCCACCACATATTAAAAAAATCATTATCCATCCACCATGTGGAATAGGAAATTTCATTCCAAAATCTGTCCAATTGCTTTGCTGCATCCTTCCAAGGTGAAGCAAACTCTTGGCTTGCAGAATTATTTTTACTGTTTTCTTCTATTCTTTTTTTTATCGTACCAACTATTATACTTGCATTAACACCGCCAATTGAGCTTCCAGCGATAACATCAAACAACGGTCTGTTTTTCCGCTCTTTGACTTTCTGGTCTTTTTCTATAAGGTGATCGCATAGGGCGGAAAAAACACCTGATTCATATGCACCAAGGGAGCCACCACCTTGAAATACAAGAGCTCGTTGAACCATCTTTACAATTATATTTACGGTGGAAGTAGGGCTTGAGAATTTTTCTGATTGATCTTGTGAGATTAATTCAAATGTTAATTTTGCAAAAGATTTTACCTTATTTTTATTGTTATTATCTTTAGCATTGATGTTTTCGGTATCAAAATCCAAGCCTATATAGGGGGCCTTAAAGTATGGATTTTTTATCTTTGCTTTTTCCTCTTCTTTACTTTCATATTTTAAATCAACTAGAGGACCATCAATTTGTTTCCACACTAATTTTTGATTGGCTGGAAAACTGTGGCCCTCTAGAAAAACTTTAGAACCCTCATATACTATTTGTTCCGGGCCCGAAAAAGCTATAAAATTGTTGTTTTTATCGTCATTGTTTATTTTATTATTATCTTTAGTCAAATTATCAAAACCTGAGTTTTTTGAATCATTTGATTTTGACATATTATCTTATTATATTACATATACTTAAGCGATATTGTTAATAAAATTATAACTAATGCAATAATTATAAACCTAAATCATTTTAATAAAATGTAATTCAAATTAATTTAAATATTGACGTTATATAACACAAATAATCAAAATAGAAAAATAAAACCTTTCCAAATTATTTGTTTGTTTGAAAAAAAAGCAAATTAAGGAAATAATGGCTCTATTCACTTAAGATCTGTATAAACACAAAGATATATTCTCTTGTAAAATATTTGTGATTGCTCCTCTGACATGATTTTTATTATAAATATTCTTCCACTTGCTAACTGTTGCTCCTATTTCTTGTTCATCTTTAAATGTAGAATTGTTTATTGTTTGTCTTTGTAACCACGATCACCTTATTACAATCAAGCTGGGTTCTGGAGATCTTACTGGCAGAAATACAAATTTTATTCTCGGGCAACATTTGGATATCTCTTCCTTCTTTACTATCTTTTGATTTATGCACTAAAATATTAGCAAGAACAAGAAAGATAATTTGGATATTCTTATCATCATATCTTCTATCAATTCTTTTCAGAAAATCAATAAACTGATTCCCAGTCTTATTTCTATAACAATGTAAATGGATCTTATTTGTGTGATCATAGACTCCGTCTGTACATGACTTGCACATTAGCAGGATTTCTCTTCAACCTAGATAAGAGCAGCATTTGTAGAGACATTCGAAAGATTCAGGGTTAAAAAGAGATGCATACCTATACCGCAAGTTATAAATAACATCATAAAAAGGCTCCAAACAGTTGATGGAGTTGATCAATATTTTCTAGGATTTCTTTTATAGATTTTACAGACTAGCAGCAAATGCCAAGACTAATAGATATTAAAAGAAAGAATATATTCTATTCAGGCAAAAAGAAAAGGCATACAGTAAAGAACCAGATTAGGACTAACAATTATGATTTTATCCTTCATAAAGCAGAATATAAAAAAGGAACAAGGCATGACCATATTTTCAATATATAGAGGATCACCCTGTCACTCCCAAAGAGATTGTAAATGTTTATGACCTTGGATATGAGTTTAGAAAATGATTTCTCAGAACAAATATCATTATTGCCTTATAGAAAGAAGAAAAATATGGGTTATCTCCCAAAGAAAAAGAACACAACAGAAGTCATTCCAACAAAAAGAGAATAAGTATAGGAACATACCATCATTTGCTGATTTCCATCAAGATGTATTCAATCATTAGAAATTTTTCTAATGACTTAATTATGCAATAGATATATACAATTAACTAACTTGTGGTCATAAAGCTATTTGTGCCAATTAAGCAAGAGATCTAATAAATATGAATAATTTATTTCACTATCTCAACTTGACCTTATATTAAAGTACAAGAAAAGGGTTATGCAATAGGATTTCTCAATCACTTATTTGACAATATATCTTCCTTTTGAAATGCTAGTTTCAAGTGCTATTTGATTCATGGATTTGCCTTGAAGATATATTTGTATTACTATTGATTTCTTTGATTGTGATTAACCATTAATTTTTTTATTAATCCATATTAAGTTGTATTTAGAAAAATTATTTTAGATAATCAGTCAAACATATTGGTTAAACGAGCACTCAAGTTAAAATATTGAAATCTAAAAACAATGAACTTTTAATTGCAATGGTTAATAAGTGAAGTTTAGTAAAATATTGAAAATTAATAATGCAAAATTTAACAGCAACTAAATAAATAAATAATTAAACATAATAAAATAAGGGAGCAATAAAAAATTATTTTAGTAATGTAGCATATCCAAAGCTAATTTTAGCTCTTCAATTTCTTTTTTTATGATAGATAATTCTAATCCATCTTGTGTATATTTCAGTAACCTTTCACATGCCTGTATTTGAGCTAAAACCAATTCATGTTTGCCTAAGCATAAGCTATGAGCAGACTCTATAAAACGATATGAAATACTTTTATTATTGAAACCACATGCCTTTGCTTCTACTATTAATGGTGTTTCTGTTTCAGCTATATTCATAATTTAACACATCTCTTTTCTTTTCTATCTTTTCTAATGGCGACATATTACCTAATCAGCATAAAATTAATGTCATTTTTGATATAAAATATTATCTATTAATGATTTTTGATCATATTTGATATAAAATGGATTATATTAATTAATTGGAAGCATCAAGTAAAATAACTGCAGGTTAATGTTCAAAAACAATATTTATTATATATTTTTGTATATAGCACATAATAAAATATGAAATATTGATCTAAAGCATACTATATCAAAACTGCATAATTTTTATATAAATAAACGCTATCAATATATAATTTAAGAATTATACAACAAAGCGCTTAAAAATACTATCTCCTTACTAACTAAAACAATTATTAATAATACTTTTGTAGGAAATCGATATACTCTATTTTGTTGTAAAAGTGAACAAAGCAATAGATATTCTAAATTCACTAGATGAGATAGGAAAAAAGCGATTCATGCCATCCATAGGCCCTACCAAAGGAAAGATTATTGCAGATATTATTCGAGAACACAAGCCAAAGAAGATATTGGAAATTGGATCTTTATATGGGTATTCTGCCATTCTAATGGCAAATGTTATGTCTGATTATTATGATGATGATGATGGCGATGAATTCAAAGTGGTAACCGTTGAAATAGATAAAAATAATGGAGATATTGCAAAAATAAATATCAAAGATGCAGAGTTATCGGATAAAATAGATTTGATAACTGGCGATGCTCTAGAAGTAATACCTAAACTACATTACAAATTTGATTTACTATTTTTAGATGCAGCAAAAGATCAATATTTACAATACCTTCGAATATCTGAAGAATCAAATATAATTAAAAAGGATGCTATAATAATTGCAGATAATGTTGGTATATCTAAAAATGAAATGATAGAGTATCTTGAATATGTACGTAATTCTGGAAAGTACAATAGCAAGACTATTGAAACTACATTGGAATTTTCTAAAGATATCGATGATGCCATGGAAGTTAGTAACAGAGTTGTCTGAAAGTCGCCCTCTTGTTATCGATTACATCTTCATAACCTGTTTTGCTTATATTCAAAATCACTGGATGTTAAGATCTTAAAAGTCTAACAATAGATCTCTTGTATAATTAATTGCAAACAGCTAAGACTATTAGTTCTTATTAACAGGTTCTTTCTTTGCTTCATACGGCAGATTATTCAAAAATAGCTATTGGAATGTTTGTCTATAACATTTATTTATTAGGATAGTTTATAAATTAGTCCATATTCTTTTTGCTTATATAGAAACTTTTGCTTTTTTGTTTTATTTATATGCATTGATATTCTAGGTTTTAAATAAGTAAATCTATATCTTTTTACTTAAATTTAGAGCCGGAAATGCTTAAACATAAGTTATAAGGAAAAATATTCTCATTGCATAATATTTAGGTTAGAACGCTTTTAATGGATAAATATCGCCATGATTTTTTAATGGTCCATTTGTTAATGTATGTATAATACATTTAAAATTAAACTTAATCTGGAATAAAAAAATAAATAAATTATTAACTACACTATAAATTGTTATTTTCTATTATATTTATTTTAATATTGCTATTAATAACCGCTAGTTGAACTGCTGCTAACGCTTGGGACATTGCTAGTTGTAGTACCTCCACTCATGCTAGTCATGTTACCTCCGGTCATATTACCACTGCTTGCATTACCACCAGTAGCTGATGTGCTGGTTGTGTTACCTTGTGCATTGACACTACCAATATTTATTGCAGATAAACTTGCTGCTGCTGCTACTACTACTATAGATATGATGGTAATTTTATTTAATTTATTCATGCAGGGGTTATTATAAATTGGAGTTATATAACAATATTTATAGAATTTTAAAAAATTTATAAATATAAAGTTTATTAAATGAGGTAATTTTTTAAATATCCCAAATAAAAATTATAGATTAGTATACATATATAATAGATCTCACATACATAGATTAATATTCAAAAAAAGGACATCCATATATTTAATAATATATTATTTGCATATTAGGTATAATTTTTTATAAATTCTTATACTATTAGAGAATTAAACAAAGATGCTAATTAGAACAAAATCGACTGGCTATAATTGTTATTTTCCATTATTTGCAAATGTATTAAATACACATTGCTTTGTTATTCTGTTATGTATAGAATATAATGCCCATAATAAAAGTACTATTGATACCATCCTCAATGGGGTTTGATAATTTGTTAGGAAATCCGTTGCAATCATGCCAAAACCTCCAAATGTGGATATCACGAGAAAGCCTATCGAAGAACAACTAGCACAAGCACTAGAAGCAATACCTAGAATTGAACCGGAAAATATTGATTTATCCAAATGAAGTTTCGAATTCCTAATTACAAATACATTCATTGCAACTAATATCCCCATCAATACCGAAGTTATGTTTGTTAGGATAAATCCATTTACAGCATCATCGGGCAGATAGAAAGTTATAACCGGTGAAAAAAATAGTAACTGGTCAAATACATTAAAGAAAATCCAAAAAGCGGCAAATATGCCAGCAGATATAACAATATAAAAACGATTTGAATATACAATTTTAAATGCAAGTGGTATTGTTACCTTTATTTTCATCACTCCCTCTATGAATATGTCTTTGTTAATTCTTTTCATTTCTTTCGTTGCCACTCTTTTAGTTCTTTTTTTTGCCTCGAACACAATTTTCTTGTCGTGTATCTCATCTTCATCCAAGTTCATTGTCAATTACTGATTTGAATTCTGGAAATGGTTGTGGCCCTTCTAATTTTTGAGGGTTTGAGCCATCATTTTTTTCTATTATAAAAGAAGGAGTCTGAGTAAATCCAAGAGAATGTGCTAATGCAAGATCAGAGTTTATGAGTGTTTTATATTTTTGACTATCAAAACATGAGTTAAATCTTTGTATATCAAGTCCGGGTATTTGTGATGCAAGTTTTTTCAAATTATTTTTGCTTGCCCAACCAGAATCAATTGGACCTTGAATTTTATATAATAAGTTATGGAATTGCCAGAATTTTCCTTGGCTATTTGTACACTGAGCTGCTAGAGATGCTGGAAGAGAATCAAATCCCCGATTTGGCAAATGCTTGAATACTAAAGCAACCTTTCCGGTTTGAATATAAGTTGAATTTATCTGAGGTTCTGTTGATTTTACAAATCGTTGACATAATTTACATTGAAGGTCGCTAAAATCAATTAGAATGACTGGTGCCAATTTACTTCCTTGATATGGTGCGCCGTATTTTATCAAATTAGATAGCGATAATTTTGTAATATCTTCAACTTTTGTTTGTGCGGAAACATGGATTGAGGATTGGTCATTAGAGAATGTTGAATGTGAGAGAAGGGCTAGAGATGATGAGGATGCCAATGTTATAGAATATATAAATATGGTTATAGAGATAATAACAGAAATAGTAACAACAGATATACAGATATTATTTTTTATAATATTGTTAAACCTTGTAAGTTCAATCATTATACATATCCACTCGGGTACTAGAAAGTTATTATCTTTAAAGGTTAAAGTTTATGTTGAATATTTAGATAAAAGTAATAATGTATTTGGCATATAGAAGGATGAATCAAAGCATGTTATAGATCATATATAAATTCTATTAAAATTTATTTGATTAAAAAAAAATTTTATGATGATTATTGAAATAAATTCCATTTTGCCATCTAATAAAAATTCATTTTTTCTCTTATAAAATACAGATTCTAATTGAAAAATATGTATCATATTACCATCTTAAACCACCAAACATACTGGTAATTTTATAATCCTAACTCAATAATTACAGAAAAACCTGACTTTAAAACGAAGTTTTATATTCTAAATAATATTAACAATCAAGGAGAAACCAAAAGCTCCGGTGGTGTAGAGGCTTTCAATAATACTAATTTCTGTGATTTGAAAAGCTGCACAATCCGGTTAAGCATTTCGCCCTCTCAAGGCGACGATCCCGGGTTCAAATCCCGGCCGGAGCATCTTATTTGAAAAGGAAGCAATTTTGGATTAATAAAAAAACAAGAATGTAAATAATTGTCAAATTCTTCAAAGGGAATAATATATTCAAATTTTACAAATTTTGAATCTGTACTCGAGCGTCTGATAAAGAAAAGTTAAATTAAATAAAATATCAAAAACAAAATTAATGAATGTTATATTATCTTTATATTATAATTAATAATCATATGGGTTTGAGATTAATTAGATGGGTTGTCAATTTTTTATGTATTTAAATGGGAATTAAGTGAATCTTTCGAATTAGAGGAACAAGACTTGTATAAAAGAAAATGGACAATAAATCATTGTTAAAAAATCATACTAAATACAAGTTGTTTTCAAAATAGTAGTCTCAAAAATATGTTATGGATTGAAAAATGTGCTGGAATTATTGTCGATGATAACTCATAAGTTTGCTATAAATATATTTTGGTATGATGTATTGCAAATGAGCCCTTATGGAGCAATTCTTAAAAAGATTATTGAATGAATAAAATATATTTTTATCATGAAACATTTTCTATTGTTGTTGTTGTTGTTGTAAATTACAATCGGAAAGATCCGGTTTTTATATACATGGTACTTTGTACCAGTGGTTGTGACTTCTTAAAATTAAAGCACTTTCTGTTTCACAATTGAAGAAAAGCATTTTCTAAATAACTATGCATGACATTAAAAATCGATGAGATTTTCAATATTCTTTCACCTAAACCTGCTTTGTTGCATTATTCAGTAAATCGTTGTTTGTTAGAGTTTTGTAGATATAGTTATAACAGAAATAGTCAAAATCCAATTAATATTGTTATACACAAATCACATTTTTAACTGATTTTCGAATCATGCAACAAAATAACGTAAACAATGAAATGTAAACTAGAGCATGTACAGAAATTGATGAATATTTTTATGAATTATTAAAACAAGATCATGACTTTACTGTGCCTAAATTTTTCATCCTTAATAATCGAGGTTAATCTAAAATATGTATATTTTAGATACATTATTAACAAATAAATCATAAGATTAAGTAGTATATGCCTAAGGAATCGGGTATTGCCAAATCAATAGGGGATCAGAAAAAAGAGGATATGCAGGACGGAGATCAACTACTTTACAATTATTTAAGAACAGGGAAAAAGATAACAAAGGAAGATGCAAGCTATGTAGAATTAGGAAAGGATTATGATGGTCAAAGAGATAAGAAACAGTCTTGTGGTAGTTGCAAGTTTAATTTACCTGCCGAGCAGATCTGTCACATTATAGAGGGAAATATTAATAATGAAAATGGGATATCCAAATACTTTGCTCCTCGGGGCCACGGAATGCTCCCAGGGGATATTGTATGGGATTTCATAAGAAATGGTGGAGAAAAATTGGATTTTCAAAATGGACATGTAATAAATGAGGCGGCTGAAGGTTTTAAATGTAAAAATTGTAAATATTATATGTATTCTCATAATTGCTTATTGATTCAAGGTACTCTAGATCCTGAAATGAGTTGTGCATTTATTGTAAAAAATGGCAATGGAATTAAAGTGTGAACTCGATAATGATTGAAGATTATCATCCATACATAAATGAATAGATAGAATCATAAAATTGTTAGAATAAATCAAATAAAACGATTCAAAATATGTATAAAACCTATTCGCCTCCACCCACAATTAATATAAATCACCAAATATTATTAGAATCTGAGAAATACTTTTACTAAGAAATCATACGTTTATTAAATTATAAAATAAATAGCAACAATTATTATATATGACAATAAAAAAGGTGAATGAAGATTAGTTCTCTATCTTATATCCATCAGCTTCATCTTTGGTTATTTTAAACCATAGTTTATTTCCATCAAATTTTACTGCAAGGTTCTTTGGCAATCGATATTTATGTTTATGTACCGTGCCTTTCTGCGTAAGAACATAATCCGATCCAACTT
>JAICXY010000118.1 GCA_025934495.1 Candidatus Nitrosocosmicus sp. | reverse complement strand
GTAAGTGATGATTCCAATGTTGGAGGGCCTGATCCTTTATATTGGAATACAACTAACTTTATTACAATAAAGCATTCAAATGGCGAATATACGCGATACGATCATCTGGAATATCATAGTGCCAAAGTAAAAGTAGGTCAGCATGTACAAACAGGTCAGGAGATTGCTAAAATTGGTATGACTGGTTATACCTATATTCCACATCTGCATTTTCAAGTATTTGTATTTACAGGATATAATATTTTGACTGATATCGATACTATAGAAGTTAGAAATTTTATTTAACCATTGCTGATTGATCTAATCCTAAAAAAAACTTATAGGCAAAAATGGCTAATTATATTCTATTGTTTAGGTTTTAACTAATTTATTTTTGGATATTCTTATCAGCTTAAAGTGAATCTTAGTGTTTATTATTGGTAAGATAATTGATATAAATTATAAAGGTTATATCTATGAGTCAGTAAAGTAAAAAAAAGGTATGGGCTCTGTTTATTAAATATGATACAATAAATAAGAAAAAGGACATAACCTGTAGATATTATATATTCTTTACAGCTTAACCGTAATAATTTTCCTTTAAGAAATCATCCAAAGCAATATTAAGGATTGTTCAAAGAAGTCATCGCAATAAGAGATTTAATACAAAAGTACACACCTGCAGAAAGATTATCTTACAGCAATCTAGGGTCTCTGAATTAATAAGCGATGGAACTCGATTCAAATTTGGCTTAATACATTTGGTTACATGAGTTTTGACTATCGAATATAAAACCGAGTATATTCCCGCTTTAAGCATATCAAAAGAAACACCATTCATGACGGATGCAGAAGATAGATCTCTTGCATAATTAGAATAAACAGCTAATTCTTACCAATTAATCATTTTCTTGTCATTTCTTTGCCTTCGTATGATCGTCTGTCCAAAAAGCCGTTACTTTTTAAATCATTTGCTACTACTGATGGCTTGACAGTCCAACAGTTAGGCAATATTTACGATAAAGAAATCACAAAAAGATATGTTAAACATGAAATTCAACGGTTGTCCAAAAAATATCCAGAAAGAAAAACAGGTGCTGTAAGGAGACCTATCAAACTAGATTTAAAAAAAAGGTTTTTAATGATTTTTATGTATTATCGTCTTTTTTACATCACTTACTTACACATTAGCGGGCTTTTTATTTGATTTAGATCAAAAGAGCAAAACGTCTGTAGAGATATACAAAAGATTGAGTATTGAATATGTTAAGAAAATGTTTACCAACCCAGCAGAAATTATATAATATAACAAAAGATTGAAAACGACACCAGAGGAATTAGAGAAATATTTTCCAAGGTTATTGCTATTATAGATTCCATCGAACAGTAGCAGATACAATCAAGACCAGAGGATAATAAAAGACGCAAGGCATAATCCTCGGGCAAAAAGAAAAGGCACACTACTGTAAAGACACAGCTTATGGTTAACAATCAAGGTTTTATTATTCCTAAATTAAGATATAGGAAAGGACGAGGGCATGACTATATATTCGCATATAAAAAGAGTCGCCCCATCATGCCCAAAGATGTTCTAAATGTATTTGACCTTGGATACCTTCCTTGGCGTAGAAAAGGATTTTCCTGTGGAACAGCTACATCCACACCTACTAGAAAGCAGATAAATTTTGAACTATCTGCAAGAGAAAAAGAGTACAACAAAAATCATTATAGAAAAAGGATATTGATAGAGCACACTATATTTGTAAATCGAAAAAATATGACACTTGCAGATGTATTTAGAAACAAATTGAGAAAATACAATAGAATGTCGGACATAGTTATAGGTCTGATAAACTATAGAATAGAATAGTGAACCAGACTTAAATAAAAGACAATACAAAAGTAATGGATCATATGGAATATTTCTAAATATTCATTAGATTTTATATATATTGGTATTTGATTTTTTATTCCATTTTTCTTTATGATTGACTCACCAACCCTTTTGTTGTTTAGGCTAGCTGGTTGAATTTGGAAGGACGTTCTTTCTTTAAGCTAGAATAGACTCATCACATAGTTTTATCAGTTTACTTTTTTTATTTTATTTTTTACAACCTGAAAAGGAAAATATCTATCTTTTCAAATATGTATAACAAGTAGTAGTCTTTATTTAACCTTTGAATCATTATCTTTTTTGTACAAATCTACTAATGTGATTTTAGTCTCTAACATTGAGAACAGATTGATAAACTCGAAGTAGTAGATAGCTTTTGTATTTTATTATGATTATTTTGATAGCTAATATAGTATACTTATGCTAATTGGTATCACAATAAGCGTTTCAAGGATAGAGTTATATTGTATTTAATTATTTCCGTAACTTTGATACGTATCAAAAATCAACAATAGATATTATAGTTAAAATGTTATTTTCTAAAGATGAAAACATCAATAAAAATATCCCGGAAAATCATAATGATATTGGCTATTGCAACTGGTGGCTTTTTATTTAGTGCCATATTTACTACTCCATCATTATCTGTTAATGCCATAACTCAGCAAAATGTTGTAGGAAAGAACACGGTAAACAATGGAACACTCTATAATAGTAACCGTAATAACAATGTGCCACAAATTAATGGTACAATAAACATTAAAAATAGCATCAACAAATCATTGCTTGAAAATATATCGGTCCCCTTTTTAACTGCAGCTCAAACAGCCCAAAAAGCGATTACAAATGGTACAATAATCAATGGTCATCTTGGTGTGACTCAAGGATTTTTGACATACAAATTTGGTATATCTAATCCAAATACTGGTACTCTTTACCATGTAATTGTTGATGCAGGAAGTGGGAAGGTCTTGTATACATCGCCAGGTATATCAATTACTTCTTCTCCCTCAGGAATGGATAACTTTGGTCCTGGTTACTTTGGTCATTATAAAAGATGGTGACCGGTCTTTTTCATTCTTTGAAAAGGTATAAGATAATATAAATAAATTAAATTTATTCTATGTGAATTCAAATTTTTTATAAATTATTTTAGGTATATATTCTATATTGGACTTTAAAGATAAGTAAATATCTATATAAATCCTCCCATCTTACAATTATGATTTCAATTAAGAAAAAGAACTAATCTAATTGAGGATATTGCTTATTCTTTTTGTATCTTTACTTTCTTGTAGTGGTCTTTTGTTAAGAAATACATTTAAAGTTATATCAAATTTATTCAAAAAGTCATTTCACAGCAAGAAAAGATTGAATTCAAAAGTAAAAATTTGCAAAAAGATTTTTTATAGAAAACCAAAATCTTACTTTATAGTAGACGAAACTCAGCTCAAAGTTGTTGACTCCAAATATATTTGTCGCTGGATAGCAATATAATCGAGCAATAGATAGATAATGGAATTAAGAATATCTATGGAGAGGAATATTTTTGTAGTAGCAGATCGTTTTCTGTCAGATGTTGTACGAGAGTATTGGGGGCATCCAGTTTCAGCATAGATGGTATAGGTACATGGTATCCATCTCAAGCCGGTCAATACATGCTATTCATTCTCCTTTTGAAAAAAGCCTTATAGAAAGAACTATGCAGCATATTAAGAACAGAATCAAAGAAGGATTTGATGACTACTCCCCATGTCAAAGAAAGTCGAATTGTAAACTAAAACATATGAAACCATGGTTTAAGCTATTTGTTGACTATTACAAGAAAGAATTAATATATTTAACCTTAGAACCCTATCTCATGTCTATCATTTTATGGAAGCCAGCTGTTATAAATAGTATATATATGATATATACCATATAGAAAATTGTATTGTTTTTTTTATTATCAAGTGTAAAAAAATTATGCGGTCTTATACAATTTTATTTGATTGATTCAAATTGGTCCATGAGTATCGTGATAGAATATATATAAGGAAGGACATTCTCTTGAAACTTTACGAACATGGCGAAATGAATCAAAGCAAACTTATGAGTTACTGTGGTATGAATAACGTTAAACATAAAGAAATTTTAGACGTAATGGTTAAAAAGGGTATGATAACCAAAAGTGAAGAAGCATGGGGAAGTAAAACAATAATAAAATATAATATTTCTGAGAAAGGCAATTCCATACTCAGGGAAATACTGGAACCTTATGAAAAGCTATTTCCAAGGAATGAGTCAGATAGATAATAATGGTCTTATTTTCATTTAATCTAAATCATGTTCAAAAGATCAACTGCAAAATCATAAAATGGTATTAGTCTATGTCTAATAACAAAGATGATACAAAAGTTAACAAAAATAGCAAAAATTTCTTTGAAATAATGGATGAGATAATAAACCAGTTAAATAATACAAAAAGGCTTTTCATAATTATGATATTAACGGTAATGATACTACCTCCTATAGTTTTTATTATTACCTTTGAAATAATAGATCCTTCTGTTCCTCCAAGTGTTGTGATACATCACAATATTAAATATAGGACAGGTTTACTCGGATCCGACCCATTGATTACAATCACAAGAAACATTCCCTTAATCGTTGGTCTAATATGGTTAGGTATAGGAATAAGACAATGGATAATATTATCAAAGTGGAGTAAAAGATATCAAAGGTACAAAGAACTACAAAAGAAAATAGAAGAAAAACTTGATAACGAAGATGAGTCGGATAATGGCAATAAAAAATAACAATGATGATAAATTCAAATTAACGTATTTACCATTTAATAAATATGCACTAATTCAGTATTAGTATACATTGATTCATTAGTGATATTTGCATCTGGATTGCTTTTATAAAACATGATTTTGATATAATATTTTGGTTTTACCACAATTTTTTGCCTTTTTTCCAATATTGTATTGTTCATCTCATCTATTTGCAATAAAGTGGCATTTACTTTATCGTTTTAATTTATTATATATTACTTTAGATTGCTGATATGATTTTTTTTGATTTATTGCATAACTAACATTTTTAGCTAGAAATAGAATAATCCATTATTTGTGATCGATTGGCCCTTCCTTTAACCAGTCTCTTGTAAGAAGAGGCGAGATAATTTTTGCATATGATTTCCTTGACATATGGAATGATGACCTTGTCAGGATGAATAAAAATAAGAATGGCAAAAAGTACCAGTTTCCAGATTTTTTTATTCTTGTCATTGGTTACAAAATTATACTTTCATTTACCATACAGGCAAATAGAGGACATCATAAAAGCCACTGGAAAGAATCCTCCAGATCATCCAAGTTATTCACAGATTTGCAGAAGAGTAAACAAATTGGATATATCAACCAAGAGTTCAAATGATGATAATAAAGACATAATCATTGCAATAGATAGTACTGGTATAAAGGTAACAAATAGAGGTCAATGGATGTATGAGAAATGGGGTTTAGAAAAGAAGAAGAAGAGCTATCTAAAAATACATGTAGCTGCAAATATGAAAACCAAAAAAGATATACTCGCTTTAGAGATTGCAGATGAGAAAGTGCATGATGGCAAGGTCAAGACAAAATTAATTGAGCATGTTTTGAAAAGAAACAATAAAGATATAAAATCTAATTAGCATTAGATGATGGCTTTTATGATGGCAATGAGAACTTCAATTACCTTCAAAAGAATAAGATTAGACCCACAATCAAAGTAAGAAAGAATTCTATCATCTCTTCCAAGAACAACAAGATAAGAAATAAAGAAGTGGAGTTTCAAACAAGAGATATCTTCAAATGAAAAAAGAAAAGAAAGTATGGACGAAGATGGATGGCTGAAAGCATGTTTTCTTTTATAAAGAGAACCTTTGGAGAAAATGTTTCTGCAACCAAATTGCAAAACATGATAAAAAAGATGATTTTAAAAGTGTCTTTGTATAACTTGTTTAGAAGATTGGCATAGATACGGTGGATTGGATCTAAGAACAAATAGTTATGCAACAGAGCAGTTTTTTTCTTTAACTATGAACCTGTAATTTTCAGTTGTCTTAGATTTTATACTCTAACTAATGTTAAATATCTCATTATAAATTTAAAACGAGACCTCAATTTATAATATTTCTCTTCGTATTTGAAATTTTCGTAAATTCGAATAGATAATTTTAATCCATAAACATTAATACAATATTTAATAAATCTATGAATTAGATTATAAAAATGATTATAAACAACTTTGATAGACTTGATAATTTCTTATTACAGATAAAAGCAAAGGAATATCAAGAGGTCTTTGATAGCAATCCATTAACAACTTTTGGACAATAGCAAAATAATTAATTATAGACGTAGTTTAAGAATGACCATGTATCTATCTTCATCTTTTTCGATAAAAACCTGCTATATATTCTTCTTGTCGATCTAATCAATCGTAGTGATGCATATTTGAATAATGTATGCAATATCAATGGCCACCAACACGCAATTATATGCAATAAACTTACCAAAGTCTATGGTTCGCAAATAGCTGTTGATCATATCGATTTAAAAATTAGATATGGCAGCATTTTTGGACTATTAGGACCCAATGGCGCTGGAAAGACCAGTGTAATAAAGATGCTAACTGGGCTCTCTAGCCCTACTAAGGGTGAAGCCATTGTAGCCGACTATAATGTGGTCAAAGAAACATTAAAAGTCAAAGAAAATATCGGATGGATATCTTCCGAGGTTATTTTAGATGACTCACTTACTTCGATGGAGAATATTTGGATTCAATCAAAATTACATAGCTTAGGAAAAAATTGGAAACAAAAAGCCCAAATCCTAATGAAGTATTTTGAACTGGACGAAAGGGATGATAAAAAAGTAGGACAATTTTCTACAGGCATGAGAAAAAAATTGGAAATTACCATGGCTCTCCTTCATGAACCTAAAATATTATTTATGGATGAGCCAACCATCGGACTTGATGCTAATACTAGAAGATTACTTTGGAATCTAATTAAAAAAATAAACAAAGAATATGGTGTAACAATTTTATTGACTACGCATTATATTGAAGAAGCTGATGTTCTCTGTGATAGCCTGGCGATAATAAATCATGGCAAAATAATTGCTAGGGGATCATCACAGGAGCTAAAATCTATAGTTGGTGGAGACATTTTGGAAATTGAATTTTTCTCGGATTTTGATTTTTCTATTCTAAAAAATATTGATGGAATCAAAACAATTAGGGAAGAATACCTTAGTTATAAGGACGATGGAAGCCGGCCAGAAAAGCCATTGAAATTATTTATTAAAGTTAAAAATGCAGAGACAGTTTTACCCGTATTAATTTCTGAAATAAATAAGTTTGATCCAAACATTATAAAAACAATAAGAATAGATAAGCCTAATTTGGAAACAATTTTCCTTGAACTAACTGGAATGCATTTTAAGGAGGTTGAAGATACATCTGATAAAGAATTTTATACCCATAAAAGATCTTTTTGAGGCAAAGTGGTTGTATACTACTAAGCGAATGCTAAATCAGCTCATAGGACTTTATACCAGGGAAATTAAAAACACGTATAGAAATCCTGCTATCATCATTGTGAGTATTTTTCAGCCACTTTTGTGGATAGTATTCTTTGGAAGTAGCTTCTCTTCTGCACCTAAATTATTTTTAGAAAGTTTTTTTCATACTAACAACTATATAGCATTTCTATTATCTGGGCAACTCTCTGCTTCAATGTTATTTGTAGGTATGTTTAGCTCATTAAGTTTGATTCAAGATAAGAAATCCGGTTATTTGAGGAGAATTATGGTGACTCCCACTAGAAATTATATTATTTTTTTAGCCAAGGTATTAGGAGCTTCTTCACGTGGTATGTTACAAGTTCCTATCGTTTTGGTGGGTGTTATTTTGCTTGGTGTAACAATGCCTACACCATTAGGCTTAATTGCATTCATAGTTGCATTATTTTTATTAAGTTTAGGACTTTCATCAATTTATCTTCTAATAACAATGAAAAGTTCGGATTGGCAAATTCCAACTGTTGTATCAAATTTTATCAATCTTCCTTTGATGTTCTCAAGCACTGCATTATTTCCAAAAGATAATTTTCCTCCTTGGATGCAGATGATCTCCAATTTGAATCCAGTATCATATTCTGCTACTTTTGGCAGAGAAATTATTATTTCAGGTAATACCATACACATTAATTGGATCTACTTGTTTTATCTTTTGATCTTTGCCTCGGGTATGATTTTAATCGGTATGTTTACTGCCGCTAGAACATTAAAAATGGAATAATGGTTAATATACACTTTATGAACATGGAATTGTCGCCTTGCCTTTTAGATAAAAGTCATATTTTATTTTCTACCCTTTCTGCTTTGTTGCATGATGCTTAAAATATCTAATCTTGGAACGATTTCTATTTAAATATACACTATTTTATTACAAAGTGGTGTTTTCAACATCATTTCTTTCATCATATTTTCAGTATAACTGAATAAACACTTTATCAAACACGCTCTTTATACTCTTTATGTACGAAAAAACGATTTCTATCAACAATCCACTCTCTCTTTTCCTAACTCACGATGCGGTCTTTGCATTTTTGCAAGTCTTTTTTGAGAATTCACAGCCAGATTTCTAAGGATATGATTGGTTGGTGTTCAGTCTAACTTTCTAATTCTTTCTTCCTTTGATACATGGCAATATTCAATCAATTATCTTCTAAGAAACTAAAAATTATCATTACCATCATAAATATATATATATATATCACCTGCAGGTATCTTGCCAATTGCCATATTCTTTGAATTCGTAATATTCTCTATCAATTTAGACATCATTTTACTATCATGAACAGGTTCTCATCAGGAGTTAACTTCATTGAAAGGATTTTTTTGCTTTCTTTACCGGTACTATATATTGCAATTATAGGTATTCGTCTTTGAATTCCTTGACTTTGCTATAGTAATCTTTTAGTTTGAGGTTTAGCTTTTTTGTCTATTTGCTTATCCAAAAAATCACTATTTTTATAGATATTTCTCTCAAAATCTTTAATTCTTTAAATTCATATGCAATCCATAATTGTATACAATGTCAATTTCGATATTTTTAACTATTGTATTTATGAAATTCTAATAGGTAGAACATTATGCAAAGGGTTATAATTATCTCTATTTTATCAAAATTTTAAAGAATTAATCATTGAATTTATATCCGCAACATACTTTAAGTGATCTTTTATTCCCATAATATATCCAATCAAAATCCCTTTTGAATCTTTCACAAATAACATTTGTGTTTGTAAAGGACCATTTGGTAATGTAACGTTATACTTTACACCAGTTAAATTGGATATTGATATAGGTATGGCATTGCTTACATGCAAAGAAGCTGAAATCAGTTTATTTTTGGTATTCTAGAAATATATATATCAATCGTCATCGGCAATGGAAGTGCTACAGATTATATGATAAAGGAATCTCCATTTGATGACTTTGGAAGTAGTGCTGCAACAGGCTTTATGGCATCAGAAGATTTGTCTGAAAAGGAATTTATAGTCGAAGTATTTTTAAATAATGAATTAGTATACTGCGATGAAGTAACATACCAATCAGGTGGATAATGAAAAGAAATTCTCGATTTTAAATCTACAAAAGTATTAGAAATACCAATTAACAAAATAGAAGCAAAAAAATATATTTTAAAAACATAAGGTTATTTTAAACGACTTAAATTTATTCTTTTCAGTATTATTATCTGTTGCTTTTTATTACATTAATTTCTATGGGTATTTAAAATTGGTAAGTTGAATCTGAATATTGTACCTGTTTTTTGTTCCTTAATATTAGTGCAGGATAAATTTTTTTTATTTTTATTCCATTTTGATTCTTCAAACCATATTGCACCTCCATGCGCTTCAATGATTTTTTTCGATAAGTATAGACCTAGACCGGTGCCTTGTTTTGATTTTGTAGCAAATTTTTCAAATAGTTGATCTTTTATATGCGGATTAATTCCTATT
>JAICXY010000182.1 GCA_025934495.1 Candidatus Nitrosocosmicus sp. | reverse complement strand
TTTGATATATCAACATCAAGGATTTCTTTATGTTTTGGTTCTATGATAATCCAAAGCCAGATTAATTCAGAAGAACCTGCCTTTATGGCAGTTTCATCAATGATATACTCTTTGATTTTCCTTTTCCTTAGATATTTCCAAGGCTTGTACTTTTGAATCCAGTTCCAGATAGAAACGTGGCTTATTTTTGCTATTTTTAAAAATGATAATGCTTTGGAGGTGTTTCTAAATGATAAACCAAGAAAGTACAAGTATAATCCATAACCGATGATGTTTGAGGGTGTTCTATTTCTAGTATACATATGATATATGGTTGTTTTAAAGCTATAGATTTTTCCTTAAGTTAACAGAGCCAAATTATTTTATGACAGTTTTCACTTTTTCTAATAATTCAGGAGGTATTTCTTCAAAATTATGGACATCTTTAGCATGCTCTTTTTTTTATTTAACAGATCTTTATCATTTTCAGAAATAGCAGACCAATTACAATTAACACCGGCATCAGAACAAGTAAAATTTTTGGTCATAAATTGTAAATCAATTAACAGTATTTAAGCAATTCTAAATATAATCGATTTTCAACCTATGATAAAAATATTTCATTTCATCGAATAAAAATTTTCATCAATTAAAATTATTAATTGATTGAATTTCGATTAGATTTCATATATAGCCGGAATATTCATGATAAATCCAAAACATTTTAAAAAAGATTTATCGATAAGAATAATAAATCAAAGTTTTAGACTCTGTTAACAGCTGTGTAACATGTTGATAATGATTATTGTAAAGAATTTGTAGTTATTTTAACCACTTATTTTTAATTAGTTCAATATCAATAAAATACTACTGCTGTAATAATTCAGATATCACAACAATCACGAGTTTACAAATACAACTAGTCTACCTTTATGTAAACTGATCATGCTTGTTTAGAACATAATACATTTAGCTTACTATCATAGTTTATTGTTATGAGGGATACCTTCCTCAGATTGCTTACCCCGGATGAAAGGAACCACTTGTATCTAAGGCTTGATGAGGATACCGAAGCAGAATATAGAGACAAAACAATCCTGCTCAAAGCTGATGGATATACAGTTCCTGAAATAAGATGGCTAACTAACCATCACGATAGCAACATAAGAAAGTGGGTACATCGTTTTAATGAGAAAGGATTAGATGGAATAGCATCCAAAGTTCATAAACATAAACCAACAAAAATTACTGACGATATAGAGAATAATATTGTTGAGATAGTACCAAAAGATCCAAGAAACGATTATGGGCCATCATTTTCAACATGGTCATTACGTGTACTGGCCGGTTTCATCTTCAAGTATGTACATCTTGTGGACAGCATAAGCCATACCGAGATTAGAAACATTCTCCTAAAGCATGGTGTCAAATGGAGACAGTCAAAGATAACCTTAGGAAATAGTCAGGACTAAGAATACCATTTGAAAAAAAGAGGATTGAGGAATTAAGGTACGGTAACACGGCCACTGACTCTATCATGCTCTATGAAGATGAGAAAGGGCCTATAGTAGCAAAAACATATGATGGTACGTCTTGGTCTTTTGTACAATCAAAGGTGTTCAAGGCTCAAAAGATAAACGAGCTACTAAATGTGTTTGGTGTTTATGACTACACTAATAACCAAATGTGGACACATGGTTATCAAAGGAAAACAGGAAAACAGTTTTAGATTTATAGATAGAATAGTAGACCAAAAATATGATTCCAGTGGAAAACAGATATTTTTGATATTGGATAACGTATCTATACACAAGTCAAACAAGGTGAAAGCAATACTAGCAAACACTATCCAATAATACGTCTAGTATTTCTACCAACTAGATCTCCGGAGATAAACCTGATTGAAGTTAGATGTATGTGGTTACACAGACAAGCAATTAACAATTCCACATTTCAAAATGAACATGATATAGGTAAAGCAGTATCAGATGGGACCGTAAATTATAATAAAAAAAGCGTTGATAAAACGAGTATAACTAGTTTACATAGAGAGGGCATCTATTTGTTTACATAACTGTTAACCAGTTTCGTTAGTATCCTTCTTCCATCATGAACCTTCTCATTTGTTATCTCTAGAGCAAGGATTCCTTTGTCTTTATATTTACAGTACATGGATCTTGAGATATCTTTTCCTATTTTGTATGTTCCATTTTTCATTCATCCACTGCCCTCTTTTTGTAACCTTGATACCTGTGCTATTTACTGTGATTATGATATGCCCATCCTCATCATCATCATCTGTGGTGTATCTTTTTTAATGTTGATGGTTAACAGTTATGTAAAGGATGCGGTATAATCGTCTGTAAACTGATTGTGTTGTTTATATATCATGCCACAACCTCTTTAGCTAACCATTCTGAACGTAGCTGTTAATAGGATAATACTTTCCCTAGCCCAATTCTGATGATGAAATAGACGTTTTGTATAATTGATTGATGAGATTGATAAGGAATCTAATTACCGCGTCAAGATCATCCTTCTCAAAGATGAAGATTATACGGTTTCAGAAATAAGGATGATGGCAACCAATCTCATCTAACTAATGGATCTGTTATAAGGATTTAGAAAAGCATTAGTAAAAAGAATATCTTGGTCTAACACGTATAACAGAAAGAGTATTAATATTGGTGATAGATTCTATTTTTGGACTTTTTGATTTCATTGATCTGGCCTCATCATCCTATAAAGATGATATTCATATAATAAAATAATCAGAAATTGAAATGAATGTATTATTGATTATTTACCTTCAGAAGAAGATAAACAACTACTATATTGCTTGGAATGATGAGTAAATGTTATTTCAAACTTAAAATCTAAAGGCCTATGGAATCTTATCATGAATTTTCTAGTGGATTATAATGTCATATTAATAGACCAACAATCCAGATTGATGGATTAAAATATAAATAATCTCTATATATGTACAATCTGGAGACGGTCTATTATTAATAAAGATTTCAGTATATTCAAAAGCGTTGAATAGTAATATTTGATTGTCCTGATTCATTAAATCCGGTGAATCTATCTTACGTTCTTCCTTTACGTCCTTCCTTACGTTCTTCCTTATATTCGAAATCCACTATAGATATATTATGGGAAATTAATTCCAGTTTTGTATCTCTTGTATATCTTTTCTTCAATTATAGTTATTGATTAACTTATTTATTAAAATAACAA
>JAICXY010000170.1 GCA_025934495.1 Candidatus Nitrosocosmicus sp. | reverse complement strand
TTATCTTGAATGTATTGTTCATAGTCTAGTCTAGGAGTAATAAATATAAAGATATCATAAAAAAGATTTATTGGTTAAGATAAATCTTGTTTGTATGAATGTTATACCAATTAACATAAATATAAAAACTATGAATTTCTAAAATAAACAGAAAATTTTCGATAAGGTTTGAATACATAAGATCTCTTGCATACGTAGAATAAACAGCTTTATGGCCGCTAGGTCTCCATCATTTGTTCTTTCTTTGCTTTCATACTATTGTTATCCAGAAAACCACTACTACTTTTCAAATCATTTACTGGCCTAACATTATCAGAATTTAATAATATTTACAGAATATTACAAAAAGATATGATAAGCATGAGATACAACGCTTATCATCCAAACGAAAAGATCGAGAAAGAGATATAGAGGCAGGCAGACCTTTCAACCTAGATATCAAAAATAGATTCCTAATGCTTGTAGTCCATTATCGTCTTTACATAACCTACACTCTGCTGGCTTTTTATTTGATTTGGATAAAAGTAACGTATACAGAGATATACAAAAGATTGAGCCAATGATTAGAATCTATTTACCAATACCTCAAAAGATATATAATATTACAAAAAGGTTAAAGATTCTACAAGAGATTGAACAATATTTTCCAGGCTTTCTGTCTTTTATCGATTCCAGAGAACAGCAGCAGATACCAAGACCTACTTATAAAGAAAGAAGAAAGATGTACTATTCTTTAGGTAAGTATCATTACATGATTATTTTATTGTCATTTACTAATGTTTATAGACATAGTAACAACGAAAACAGTTAAAATCTATTATTATTGGCATGCTTTTGATAACTTTCTGTGATAAAACATTTCATAATATGACTTCAAGTCTAAAATCCTTATTTAGGCCAATATTTTTTACCATTCTTATCTGCTTCATCTTTGCCTACAATATACTCTATTATTCGAAATGCTAATGCACTAATAGTCAATGATGGATTTACTCCTAAGGGACTTGGTATTATTGAACCATCAATAACATATAATCCATCATAGTAATCCTTATTCCCAGAATTTCCTTTAAACACTCTTCCCAAACCGTCTACTACACCTTTTGAAGAATCGGCCCCCATGCAGCATCCGCCAAGTGGATGAGCAGTAATTTCCAATTTACTTTTTTCATCCCACAATGGAATAACCAGATTACTTTCGCCATTCTGTCCAATCTCTTTTGAAAATAATTTCATAGTGTTTATAATATTGTCATACACTGGATGGTCAAGATTATATTTATTTTTTAAATCAAGGTCATCTTTCTCTTTATTTATAATTAATTGACCATTTCCAGCATCTATCCCCATTCCAAAAAGCATGATTATGTTCTCAAGATTTTTATCTATAATTTGTTCTTGAGCTTTATTATCAAAAATTAATTTTTTTATCTCTGTAATTATTTCTGTTATTTTATTATTTAAAATACTGAAAGATTGTGTCTCAAGAAGACCTCCTATCAATTTTTCTAATTGATCTGCTGTTATAGATTTGCTAATCTTATTTAATAGTAGCTCTTTGAACATATCTGAAAAATTGGTTTGTGGAAAAAATGAATCAACTTTTTTCCTCAATGTCATAAGGTAAAATATTGGTGATAGAACCTCACCAAACATTTTTGGAATTCCAAGATCCTCTAGCGAAAATTCAAAATCTTTTGTAATACGATTGTTAAATAATGCAATAGATGTTAACTGCGGTCCCCTGCTATCATTAACTACTTCTTTTGTAGGATTTATTATCCCAAATGTATCACCGTTGGTTGAAAATCTAAAACCTAGTTTATCGCTAAGATGCAGTTTATCTTTTGATCTGAGGAGAATCTCTGTTGAACCAAGAGTTCCTCCAGACAAAATGATTTGTTTTGTTTTTATTGTTCTATAAATTCCTTTAGTACTATCTATATAATCTTTGTAAAATATTTTATATTTGTAAACTCGATTATCCTCTTCATCATTTTCTTCAATATGGTCAACTTTACATAATGGAAAAATATCTATTGGTTTTTCATTTGATGATATTGCATCATAGAGTTGTTTATTTAGAGTATGTCTTGAATCAGGTATGCATCCTAAGCCACATCTACCTTGGCGTTGACATACATTACTTTCTTTAGAGTATTTTTCTTTCTCACCTTTTGTTGGATGTAAACCTTCAAATAATCCTTCATTAATGTTTGTGATAGAAAGGTTTGCGTCAAGATTCTGTTCATTCGTTAACTTGTGAGTAGGAGAGTTAATTGACATGGCCGCATTTTGAAATACTTTGGTTCTTAAAAGTTTGTAATTTCCTAGCGCAGTAGTAGTTGTAATTGTATTAACACCTATAAATTTTTCAGCAATATCAAAATAGTCTAGTATTTTTTTTTCTGGGTCTATAGGATCTGCAAATGTATCTGAATCTGTACCATAAATATCTGCAAAAGAATATTTGGAATCTAGCGATATATTTTCATTTTGTATCGGCCAATTTTGATAAACTATTGGATCTGGTCTTGCAGTAAGATTAAAATAAACTAGAGAACCGCCGCCTACTCCACTAGCACTAACTACATTAACATTTTTCATGGTTTTAAAATCGTAGAGTCCTTTTACACTGTTGAACATTCGAGTGTTTGCAAATAACTTAACTAGTCCTTGAATATTGTCAGGGTATGAATATAAGCCAAATGGAACATTTTCTTTTTCTAAATATCCTCGTATTGTTTGTTTTCCATCAATAGTGCCATCAAAAGTTGAAGGTATTTCAGGACTAATCCACCATTGTCCACGCTCTAAAATACATATCCTGTTTTTATGAGAAGGATCTTTAGTTTCCAGCTTGTTGGCTATTGTTAACGCAGAAATAGTGCCTCCAAATCCAGAGCCAACAACAACAAATTCATAATAATCAACGGGTGACGAATGATTTTGAGAAGTTATAGTAATGTCTATTTTATTGATATCGTTTATTATATCGCTTTTCCATTTTGTGTTACCATGTGAATCAACAAATTTAGAAAAATCATTCTGATTATCGCCTTCTTTTATTGATAGGAACTTTTTGAGAGGATCTGATATAATTAAGTAAATATTTTTTACGTTCCAATCAAATATAACTTTTGGAATTATTTCAAATTGCCCATCCTGATTTATTGTTGTTGTAGATCCAACATGCCTATGTAGAATAGATTCAAAAATATTATGTTCAAAAGCTTCAATTAATATATTATCTAAAATGGGTTTATAGTTTAGATTATGGATTTTACCTACAATAATTTGCATAATATTCACATGTTTATTTACAACTAATATAAAAGGAGTTTCTTTTTAAAAAAAATGTATAAAAATATCTGTTATATTAACTTTCTACCATACATTCTAAAAGTGTTAGAATTATCATAAGTGTTAGTGCCTTCACAGATAATAAAAAATAGAATAAAAATAGGCTTATGAAAATTATTGAAACTATATCTATAAGTAAAATTTTAGATTGTATATATATATTTATTGTACAATGATTTCTTAGTCTAACACATTAACACTTTTAACATTTTAAAAGATACTATGGATAAAGATGTTGAAAGCATTGTTGTATAACAGAGTGATTTCTGTTTAACCAAAAGGGTTAGTAAAATAATGGATAAGAATCACGCAACAGAGCACATAAACTATAGGAAAATGAAATATCATTGTTAAAACGATACAAAATCATATTATAAAATGTAGATTGTCTCTAATTATGCAAGAGATTTAATATATTTTATTTTAGTATCTCATATTGATGCAGAATAGGATCTATGAAAAGAAAAAGCAGACAATTTTGAGATTCATCAATAAATACAAGAAAGTAGATCATTCATTTATTTTAAATGAAGTTAATATTGATTATGACACTTTAATGAAGATACTTTCTGAATTACGAATAGAAGGGCATTTAAGATAGGAATCAAACTTTTCTCAAAGAGGAGAGAGGGCAATTATACTGTAGTTTCAAAAACCTGCAGGCCTGTAGTGGATACCATGTACCATCAACACCACCGTCTGATTAAACAGCATGTAATCCATATTCTTTTACAACTTTAGACAGAAATCGCTCGATGATAAACATATTTCGTTCTTTTGATATATCAACATCAAGGATTTCTTTATGTTTTGGTTCTATGATAACCCAAAGCCAGATTAATTCAGAGCCTGCTTTTATGGTAGTTTCATCAATAATATACTCTTTGATTTTAAAATGAGTATAGTATTGAGAAATATATATTTGCTATAGCATTAATCTGAAAATTGAAGTAACAAAAAATAATTTTATCTTTGCCACTTAGAGGCTCCAAAACAACAAGAGGGACCGCCACTTTTATTATAATTTATTTCATTTACTTTGTGTAACATAGTATTGGAATCAATATCTAAAG